>DATNCK010000426.1:0-11661 GCA_035571575.1 Steroidobacteraceae bacterium
AGGATGCGCCACCGAAGAACTCCACCTCCTGCGAGGGATCTGCGAAGGCCTGTTCACCGAATGAGAGTGTTCCCAGCACTGCAGCCACTGCCAGTGCGGATTGTTTGAGCTTCATGACCAAAATCTCCTTGAGCTTCGGCAATCAACATGACTGCCGTGACTCAGGAGATGGGTGCGCGCAAATGCCTCAGTAGATCTCCATCGCGGCAGAACAGCCTCTATCGAAATGGGTACACGGGAGCCCGTCGCCACCATGCCTTGGTAGGTTGCGGCGCGTCGAGGTTCACACGCTCGCCCATTTGCGGCGTTACCAGTGCAACGCCACGCTCAATCGTGATCCTCGAGATCTGTTCGAACGGGTCGTCCCAGGCATGCATCGCGAGATCGAAGGTGCCATTGTGCACGGGCAGCAGCCACAGGCCGCGCAGGTCCACATGCGCCTGCACCGTCTGCTTCGGAAGCATGTGCACATAGGCCCATCGCGGGTCGTAGGCGCCAGCCTCGATCATGGTCACATCGAAAGGTCCGAGCCGGCGCCCGATCTCCTTGAAATGATCGGAATAGCCCGTGTCGCCACTGAAGAACACGCGCAGGTCCTGCGTGTCGTGTGTGGCCGGATCGACGAGCACCCACGAACACCACAGCGTGCGATTGCCGTCGAAGAACGTGCGTCCGGAAAAGTGCTGCGCCGGCGTTGCGACGAAGCGGATGCCATCGATGCGGGTCTCCTGCCACCAGTCGAATTGCCGCACCTTGGAGGCGGGCACTCCCCATCGCTCCAGTCGGTCGCCCACGCCCAGCGGCGTGAGGAAGAGATCCGTCTTGGCGGCGAGTTTGCGCACAGTGGCGCGATCCAGGTGATCGTAGTGATCGTGCGACAGCAGCACCCCGCGCAGGGGTGGCAGTTCTTCCAGCGAGATGGGCGGCGCGTGGAAGCGCTTGGGTCCGAACCATTGCACGGGGGAAGCGCGCTTCGAGAACACGGGATCGGTGATCCAGAACCCGCCCTGCAGCTTGATCAGCAGCGTGGAGTGGCCGAGACGGAACAGGCTGCGGTCGGGCGCGGCTTCCACTTCTGCGCGGGTCAGCGGCAGCACCTGGGGTTCGGAAGCCGGCCGGGTGTTGGCCGGCTTGTTGAAGAGGAAGGTCCACAGATCTTTCATCGTGAGCCCCGGCCCCGGCACACGCGCCACCTTGTTGCGGAAGCGGTCACCGGCGCGCTGCGGCGACTGGGTGATTTCAGGGCGGTTCAGGGTGAGGGAGCAGGTACTCATTGCGGGACTCCGGATTCAGGACTTTACAAGTAGTACAGATGTTGTAAAGTCTGTTCCGGCCGTTTCCGCAATTCCATACCCCAAAAGGAGTAGGTGGCCCTTGGCTGAACCGAAGCTGGCCGCTCCCGGCCCGCGTCACGAAAGCATCTGTGACGCAGCCGCGAAGGTGGTCTACCAGTTTGGCTATCGAAAGGCCTCGATGGAGGCCATTGCCGAAGCGGCGGGCGTGTCACGGCAGACGCTGTACCTGCAGTTCCGCAACAAGGAATCCTTGTTTCACGCGGCGCTGGAGCACATCACATCCCGGATGCTCGGCGAGGCGCGCGCCATCGCGAGCCGACCGGGCAAGTCCACTGCGCAGACACTGTTGGCAATCTTTGAGGTGCTCTGCAGGGATACGCTGGAGCAGGCCTCACGCGTCAACCGCGTCGAACTGCTCGAAGTGGCCCGCTCGCAGGAAGGCGAGCTGTTCGCCCAGTTCGAGAAATCACTGCGTACCGTGGTCACGAACGTGCTGGCGAAGGCAGATGTCATGCCAGCGTGGGAACGGGATGGATTCACGGCCCGCGACCTGGCCTCCCATCTGCTCGACGTATCGAGTGGCATCAAGTCCAGCGCAGACAACCTGCAGGAATATCGCACCAGGATGTCGCTGGCGATCCGCGTCATCTGCGCGCGGGGAGAGGCGAGGGTAGCGCGGACGTTGTTGACGCAACAGCTATAGGTCGCATGGGCAGTCAGCGACCGTTGGCGTCCTGATGCCTTCAGATAGGTCTATATTGCTGGCGCCATGGACGATGTTAAGGACCGCGCCGCGCAGATATCGCAGCTGCCCCTGCGACGGGTGCGGGCCTATCTGATAGCCGTTGCCGCGCCTGCGGCTGCACTGCTGGTGCGCTACGTGTTCTCGTTCTGGACCGGCGACAGACCCTTCCAGATCCTTTTCGTCGTACCCATGATCGTCAGCGCTTATCTCGGTGGCTTGGGGCCGGGTCTGCTGGCCACAGCGCTGTCCGCACTCGCTATGGACTGGTTTGCGATACAGCCGGTCCACAGCTTTGCCATTACCCAGCCCGTCGAGGTCATCTACTGGTGCCTGCTGATCCTGGTCGGTGTGCTCATCAGCATCCTCAGCGGCGCACTGCATCGCTCGCGCGCGGACAACCAGAACGAAAGGCGGCTGCGTGCTCGGGCAGAGCAGGCGCTGGCGGAGCTCGATCGCAGCCAGCAACTGGTCACGGCCATCGTCGACAATTCTGCGGCGGTGATCTACGTGAAGGACCTGGAGGGCCGCTATCTGCTCGTCAATCGCCGCTACGAAGAGGCGTTTCACTTCGATCGTGAGGCGATTCTAGGCAAGAGCGATCACGATCTGTTTGCGGCGGAAGATGCCGATCGTTACCGCACCCTGGACCAGCGCGTGGCCGCGGGTGGCATCGCGCTGACCGAGGAAGAGACGGTGCAGCTGGACGGTGCCGTGCGCACCTTCCTGTCCGTGAAGTCACCGCTGCGCGACGCCACGGGAGCGGTGTACGGAACCTTTGGCATCTCCACGGACATCACCGAGCGCAGGCAGGCAGAGGAGACCGCGATGCGTTTCGCGGCCATCGTCGAATCCTCCGACGATGCCATCATCAGCAAGGATCTGCGCGGCATCATCACCGGCTGGAACCGCGGCGCAGAGAAGATATTCGGCTACGCGACGGCTGAAGCACTCGGAAAGCCGATGCTCATGCTGTTCCCGCTGGAACGGATCGACGAAGAACCTGCGATCATCGAGCGCATCAGGCGCGGCGAAAATGTGGACCATTTCGAGACCGTGCGATTGCGCAAGGACGGCGCGCGCATCGATGTGTCGGTGACCATCTCGCCAGTGCGCGACGAGCGCGGCCAGGTCATCGGCGCCTCGTCCATCGCGCGGGATATCACCGAGCGAAAGCTTGCGCTGGAGGCGGTGCGGCAGTCTGAAGTGCGCTACCGCACGCTGTTCGATACCCTCATGGAGGGGTTCTGTACCGTCGAGATGATCTTCGATGCGGCGGGCAAGCCGGTGGACTTCCGCTATCTCGAGGTCAATCCGGCCTTCGAGACGCAGACCGGATTGAAGGATGTGCAGGGACAGCTGGTGACCGATCTCATACCGGACCTCGAGAGCCATTGGTTCGAGACCTTCGGACGGGTTGCCGTGACAGGCGAGCCCGTGCATTTCGAGAACGAAGCCAAAGGCCTCGAACGCTACTACGACGTCAATGCCTATCGTGTGGGCGGTGCCGACAGCCCCAGGGTCGCGATCCTGTTCAACGACATCACTGCGCGCAGAGCGGCTGAGACCAAGGCGCGGCATCATCTGGTACGGCTGGAACTGCTCAATCGCATCACACGCGCCATCGGCGAGCGCCAGGATATCCAGAGCATTTTCCAGGTCACCATACGCACACTCGAAGAGAATCTGCCGGCTGATCTGTGCTGCATCTGCCTGCACGATGCGACCGAACAGCGCCTGGTCGTCACCAGCGTTGGCACGCACAGCGCGCCTCTGGCCATGACATTGGCACTGACCGAGCAGGCGCGCATCGACATACAAGAGAACAGCCTCGCCCCGTGTCTGCAAGGCCGGCTGATCTACGAGCCTGACATTACGCACTGTGGCGCTCCGTTGGCGCGTCGCCTGACTGAGGAGGGCCTGCGCTCGCTGGTCGTCGCGCCACTGCTGGTCGAGAGCCAGGTCTTCGGCGTTTTGATTGCCGCGCGCCAGCAGCAGCGAGCTTTCAACAGCGCGGACTGCGAATTCCTCAAGCAATTAAGCGAGCACGTCGCGCTGGCCGCGCATCAGGCCCAGCTCTATACCGCGCTGCAGGTGGCTTACGACGATCTGCGCCAAACCCAGAAGGCCGTCATGCAGCACGAGCGCCTGATGGCCCTGGGTCAGATGGCCAGTGGCATCGCGCACGACATCAACAACGCGATTTCGCCCGTGCAGCTGTACACCGAATCGCTGCTCGCAACCGAACAGACGCTCAGTCCGCGGGCCCGCGGCCAACTGGAGATCATCCTGCGTGCCATCGAGGACGTGGGACAGACGGTGGCGCGCATGCGTGAGTTCTATCGACCGCTCGACAACAAGCTGGCAGCTGCTCCCGTGGAGCTGAATCGCCTGGTGCAGCAGGTGGTGGAGCTGACGCGCGCACGCTGGAGCGACATGGCGCACCAGCGCGGCGTCTCCATCGAGATGCGCCTGGAGCTTGCGCCGGAGCTGCCCGCGATGCTGGGATCCGAAGGCGAGCTGCGCGAAGCGTTGACCAATCTGGTCTTCAACGCGGTAGATGCGATGCCCGACGGCGGGCCGTTGACAGTGCGGACTGCACTCGCCGGGAAATCGAATACCATCGTGCTCGAAGTGATCGACTCTGGTGTGGGCATGGACGAAATCACGCGCCGCCGCTGCCTCGAGCCGTTCTTCACGACCAAGGGCGAGCGTGGCACAGGTCTCGGGCTCGCCATGGTGTATGGCACGATGAAGCGGCACGGAGCGGAGATCGAGATCGACAGCACGCCTGGCAAGGGCACCACCATGCGTCTGAGCTTCACGGCAGCGACCGGACCGGTGACTACGGCTACGCCGTTGGTGCAGGCGGCAGTCGTGCCGACGCGCATCCTGATCATCGACGACGACCCGCTGGTGCTCAAGTCGCTGTGCGATGCACTGGAAAGTGATGGACACCAGGTCACCACGGCAAACGGCGGGCAGGAGGGCATCGACGCCTTCCGCGCGGCACAGGCGCAGGGCCGGCCCTTCCCCGTCGTCATCACCGATCTGGGCATGCCCTATGTCGATGGCCGCAAGGTGTCCGGCGCCATCAAGGCCGCGGCGCCCGAGACTTCGATAGTGCTGCTTACCGGCTGGGGCCAGCGTCTGGTCGCCGAAGGCGATATTCCGCCGCACACGGATCGCGTACTGAGCAAGCCGGCGAAGCTGCGCGAGCTGCGTGAGGTGCTGGCGTCACTATAAAACGATGGAGGGTCAGGATTTGCTCAGCGTACGGATTCGCCGGTCGTCTGAGCCTGCGTCAGATTTCATGTGGTAGTTTGAAGCCATGGACATCACCGAGTACTGGGCGACCTTTGTCTCCATCATTCTGGGACTCGGCGTCGCAGACCTGCTGGTAAACCTGCATCGGCTGATCCACGAGCGCCACCGCGTGCGCTGGGATGCCTTGCCACTGCTGTGGGCGCTCATCGCGCTGCTTTGGCTCTTCAACTACTGGTGGGCGGTGTCCGCGAACCTCGACGGCTCGCGCGACGCGCGCGTGGTGGGTCATTTGGCGCTGCTCGCGGTCGGACCCATCCTGCTGTTTCTTACTTGCGCCAGCGTACTGCCCCGTGCCCTGTCGGCAGATGGCGTGTGGAACATGTCGACCGAGTGGGCCAGTGGCCGGCGTGTGTTCTTTGCTCTTTTCGTCGGCAACCAGATATTCGCCTGGCTGGTGACATTATCCGTCGGCGCCTTCACCTGGAACCTGGCTGCCACCACGCGCAGCGTCGCACTGTTGATATTCGTTCTGCTGTTGTTTGTCAGGTCACGGCGCGTGGAATGGGTGGCGGCCACGGTCGTCTTTGCGCTGCTGATTGCCCGCATCGCGACGCAGCCGCTGCATTGAGCATCTGAGTACGCTGCGAGACGCTGCGAAAAGATTTCGGGGAAGAATCAAACCTGTTGCGTCCCTGATCCATCCAATCTGGGGACCAACCTTCCACCTCTTCGGAGCGCCGTTCATGAAAGGTGCCGGATTTCCTGCCGCCGTAGCCCTCTGTCTGTTGACGACCATCACGCAGGCCGCTGGATTCCGTTCGATCGAAGTCCCTGCGGACGCGGACAGCCCGGCGATCATGGGAGCGATCTGGTATCCCTGCCCCGAGCCGCCCAGTGACATCGATCTCGGCGCGCTTACCCTGCGCGGAGCAAAAGACTGTGCGATACGTGGCGACAAACTGCCCTTGGTGGTCATCTCGCATGGCAATGTGGGTGCCTTCTACGACCACTTCGACACCGCCGAGGCGCTGGCGGATGCCGGCTTTGTCGTAGCCAGCATCAGTCATCGTGCGGACAACGCTCCGCCCACATTTACCGACGGTGCCGACCCTTCGGTCATGCTGGCGCGGCCGCTCGACATCCAGCGCCTCATCAGCTTCATGATCGCGGCGTCGCCGGCCGCCGCCCACATCGACGCCACCCGCATCGGCTTCTATGGCTTTTCTGCAGGCGGTTACACGGGACTGGTCCTGCTCGGTGCCCGGCCCGAATGGGCCGCAGCGCTATGCCGCTTTTCCGCGGCGCTGCGTGCCTGCGCGTCGGCTCTCAGGCAATCGTTGCAGTGGAAGCCGATGCTGCCGGAGCGACGCATCAGGGCCGCGGTCGTCGCCGATCCGGGTGCGATATGGATTGATGCCAACAGTCTTGCGGCGATCAAGAAACCGATTCAGCTCTGGGAGTCGGAAACGGCGGGGCGTGGCCTGCCCAATATCGCCGTGGCGCCGGGCAGCGTGGCGACGCTGCACAAGGCGCTCGTGAGCCAGCACGAATATCACATTGTGCCAAACGCCGGCCACTTCGCCTTCGTGCTCTGCGGCCCCTCGATCAAGGCCATTCCCGAGTATTGCATGGATGCGCCTGGCTTCGATCGCGCCGCCTTTCATCAAAAGTTCAATGCGGAGGTGCTCCGCTTCTTCCTCGAACAGCTGGGCGTGCGGTAGGTATTGACGCCGCGCGCGATACAGTGCACGGTGATCGCCGCCGGCTTTTTCACCACGAGAACAACAACAAATGGAAGCTGTAGCTACACCGATTATTTCCGCCGAGTCCCGGGAACGCTGGTTCTTCCTCGCGATGGCGCTGGCGATCGCAATCACCGTGGCCACGGGCTTCAGCCTGTTCTACCGCGCGGGATTCTCAAGCTTCGCCTCGCCCTGGTGGGTGCACGTGCATGCCGTCACGTTCGTGACCTGGATCGTGTTGTACGTGACACAGAATGTGCTGGTCGCCCGCAATGCCATCGCACGCCACCGAGTGTTGGGCCGCATTGGCGCGGCGTGGGCGGTGTGGATGGTGATCGTGGGGCTGGTGCTCACGCCGATGAACCTCGCCGCGCACCGCGCGCCGCCATTCTTCACTCCGGCCTACTTCCTTGCGATCGACTGGCTGAACATCCTCGTTTTTGGCGCGCTGCTCTATGGCGCCATCCGCAACCGCAGGCGCACTGACTGGCACCGTCGCTTGATGCTCTGCGCCACGATATGCCTGATTGCGCCGGCCTGGGGTCGACTCGTCGTGTTGTCAGGCAACCCTGCGACGGCACCGGTGCTCGTCGCGCTGTTGCTGGCGTATGTGATCGTCGCCATGCTGTTCGATTGGGCCAATCGTGGCCGTGTTCATCCCGCCTATTTATGGGGTGGGGGAGCGTTGGTCTTCTTCGCCGTGGCAACCGAGCTGCTGGCGAAGCTGCCACCTTTTGTTGCGCTCGCCGGCCGCATCGCAGGGTGACTGCCGCTCCCGGCTAGCGCGCTGGCGCTCGCGCCGCGCCCGCTGCGTGTACCAGATGACCCGTTCAGTGCGCCTCGGCCGGCGCCGCCGGGCTGGCTGCGATCGGCCTCGGCAATAGCGGCACCAGCACCGCCGCCAGCACGAACCCCGCGCAGATCAGCACGAAGGTGTCCGAGAAGCTCATCGTCAGGGCTTCGCGCTGCACCAACGACCATAGCTGGCGCACTGCCAGTCCCTGTCCAGCCAGGGTATCCCCCAGTGCCGCACCGAAGCGGTTGGTCGCCTGCTGCACGTACTCGCTGAGAGCAGTGGGATTCAGGTGCTCGGCCAGTCGCGCGAAGTGCAGGTTGGTACGGTCGTTCAGCAAGGTGCCGCACGCCGCGATGCCAATGGCACCGCCCAGGTTGCGCATCAGGTTGAACAGACCCGAAGCCAGTCGCAGTCGCTGCGGCGCCAGACCGCCCAGCGTCAGCGTTACCGTGGGTGCGACTGCGAACTGCTGCGCGAAGCCGCGCAGCGCCTGCGGCAGCAGCAGCTCGCGCCAGCCCCATTCATGCGTAATGGGCGAGAAGCTCCACATGCTGGCGGCGAACAGCAGCACGCCGGCCAGCAGCAGCCAGCGCAGGTCGATGCGCCGCGCGAAGAAGGTGTAGACCGGGATCGACATCACCTGCGCGATGCCGGTGGTAAGCACGGTGAGGCCAATCTGCTCGGCGCTGAAACCGCGTACGCGTGCCAGGAATACTGGCGTGAGATAGATCGTGGCAAAGATGCCGATGCCGATGGTGAACGACAGCAGACAGCCGATGAGAAAGCCGCGGTTCTTCAATGCACGCAGATCCACCACCGGGTCGGAGTAGGTGAGGCTGCGCACGATGAAGGCCACGCCAGAGATGCCCGCGATCCACGCAGTGAGCCGGATGGTGTCGTCGGTGAGCCAGCCCCAGCGCGCACCTTCCTCCAGGGTGTATTCCAGCGTGCCGAGGAACAGAGCCATCAACGCCATGCCCAGGTAATCCGCCCGCTTCAGCAGCGAGAAGTCCGCCTTGTCGATGCGAACCAGCATGGGAACGGCGATGGCCACGAAGATTCCCGGCACCAGGTTGACGAAGAACAGCCAATGCCAGGAGTAGTTCTCGGTGATCCAACCGCCCACTGTGGGTCCGAGCGTCGGCGCCAGTGATGACAGCGCGCCCACCACCGCGGCAGCGATCACGCGCTGATTGCCCTGGAAGAAATGAAACGCCGTGGTGAACACCATCGGGATCATCGAGCCGCCGAGAAACCCCTGCAGCGCGCGAAACGCGATCATGCTGTGGATGTCCCAGGCCATGCCGCACAGCAGGCTCGCGGCGGTGAAGCCGATAGCCGAGAACGCGAACAGCCAGCGCGTGGACATCACGCGTGACAGCCAGCCGGAAAGCGGGATCACGATGATTTCGGCAATCAGGTAGCTGGTCTGCACCCAGGCCGTTTCATCGGGGCCGGCGGAGAGTCCACCGCCGATCTCCTTCAACGAGGAGGAGACGATCTGGATATCCAGCAGCGCGATGAAGAAACCCACGCACATCGCACCGAAGGCGAAGATGCGTGCGCCCATGCTGGGCGCTGCGGGCGCGTTCATGTGCGCGAGTCCTTCAGCGTGTTCACTTCTGCCGTCACCGACAGGCCCGGGCGCAGCGGCACGCCGGCCGCATCCTGAGCATCGATCACGATGCGCACCGGCACACGCTGCACGATCTTGGTGAAGTTGCCCGTGGCGTTCTCCGTGGGCAGCAGGCTGAACTGTGAGCCCGTGGCAGCGGCAAGGCTCTGCACATGACCGTGCAGCACGCGACCGGGGAGAATGTCTGCCACTACGGTCACCGGATCACCGGGGCGCATGCGTGCGAGCTGGCTTTCCTTGAAGTTGGCATCCACCCACAGCCCCTGCGTCGGCACGATGGCGAGCAAGCGCGAACCCGCGGTGGCATAGGCGCCGATGCGTGCGGTGCGGTTGCTCACCACGCCGTCGATGGGCGCGCGCAGCACGGTGTAGCTGACATTCAGTTCGGCGGCCTGCAGGTCGGCAGTGGCTGCGGCCAGTGCGGCATGCGCCTGCATTTGTTGCGTGGCGATCACCTCCAGTTGTCGCTGCGCGGCCTGCAATGCGGCGCCGACGCGCGTGCGTTCGGCATCGGCCTGCTTCAGCGTGGCATCCGCGCGCTCGAAGGCCTGGCGTGAGATGGCGGCGCTGCCTACGAGATTGGCGTAGCGCTGCTGGTCCTGCCGTGCGCGATCCCATTCGGCCGCGGCGCTGGCGATCTGCGCATGGGCCTGGTCGATCACGGCCAGTTGCAGCTGCCGCGTGGCGGCCAGGTTCTGCAGCAGCGCCTGCTGCGCTTGCACCGCCGCCTCGGCGCGTGCCCGGGCAGCGACGAAGTCGCGGTCATCGAGTGTGGCCAGCACATCGCCGGCGCGTACGGTCTGGTTATCCGTCACGCGGATGCTGGCGATGAAGCCCTGCACCTTCGGTGCGATGACTGTTGCATCACCGCCGATGTACGCGTCGTCGGTGGATTCCTGGTAGCGGCCTACGGCGTACCAGTGACTGGCGGCGGCGATGGCGGCTCCGGCGATGAGTGCTGCGCCCAATCCCAGCGCCAGGCGCTTCGTCAGTCGATGGCGAAGAGCAGTGCCGAGATGGACATCCGGGACAGTGTCGAGGGCTTCAGTGCTCATGGGAGACTCCTGGGAAATTCGTATGCGTTCAGCCTGTGGCTTCGGGATGGCTGCCGTCGTAGCTGCGGCCGGTCGGGGAGTAGCGCGCCTTGATTCGCGCTGTGGCGGCCGGGCCGGCCACCACGCGAAAGCGCGGATCGCTCAAGGGCAGGCCGGTTACCTGATCGATCAGCAGCGTCTGCACTTCCTTGCCCGTCTGCGTATCGATGAGCTGCACCGATTTGCCTTCGGGCGCGAAGTGGCGATTGCCCCAGTCGAGCAGGGCGAGCAGTACGGGCCGGAAGCTGCGACCGCGCTCGGTGAGCAGGTATTCAAAGCGGCGGCTATGGCTGCCGTATTGCTGGCGTTCGAGCAGGCCGGCATCCACCAGCTTCATCAACCGGCGCGTCAGCATGTTCGGGGCGATGCCCAGGCTCTGCTGGAATTCCTCGAATCGGCGCAGGCCCAGGAAGGCATCGCGCAGGATCAGGATGCTCCACCACTCGCCCACCTGCTCGAGGCTGCGGGCGATGGGGCATTGAGTCCGGCTGAGGTTTTTGCGCTGCGTCATGACGTGCCTATCAATTTGAAAGTGATGCCATCATATAACTATCAAAATGAAAGTCAATAGTGGCACGGGAAGCGACGGGGCCGGGCATCCATGGGCCGGATCATGGAGAATCAGGAGGCGCGACAAATTGCCGGTGTAACCGGCGCACGCATCAGGACGATCGATGCGCCGGGGCGAAGGTGATCTCGCGCAAACGAGTGTCAAGGAAAGTGAAATGAGCAAACATGCAGGCTCCTGTCTCTGTGGGCAGGTGCGCTTCGAAATCGAAGGCGACTTCGACCGCTTCTTCTTCTGTCACTGCAGCCGATGCCGCAAGGGCACGGGCACGGCACATGGCGCGAACCTGTTCAGCGCCACCGCCAAGGTGACCTGGCTTGCCGGCGAAGACAAGGTGACGCGATACCGGGTGCCCGATGCTCGCCATAGCAAGGCCTTCTGCTCGAACTGCGGCGGTGCACTGCCACGCGAAAGTCCCAGCTTGCTGGTGGTTCCGGCCGGCAGTCTGGACACCGACGTGCACACGAAGCCCACCGCGCACATCTTTGTTGCGAGCCGCGCAAACTGGGACAAGAACCTGG
>DATNCK010000427.1:0-2104 GCA_035571575.1 Steroidobacteraceae bacterium
CTGGATGCGCAGCAGGCATTTTGCGATGTCCGCCGGCAGCATCAGTGCCGCCAGCAGCAGGCCGATATTGCTGTTGAGCTCATCCACCGTGCCAATGGCTTCGATGCGTGCGCTGTCCTTGTCGACTCGGGTGTTGTCCCCCAGGCCCGTGGTGCCGCTGTCGCCAGTGCGCGTGATGATTCTGCTCAGCCGATTGCCCATGACCAGCAGACTATCAGAGCGCAGCTTTGGGCTGATACCTTAGCCGCATGTCATTGCCCGAACTTTCGCCTGAACTGAGTGCCGCACTGGAAGCCGCGGACGCCGCCGATGCGGTGATCGCGCCGCTGTTTCGCAGCAACCTGGCGGTGGAAACCAAGGCGGATCGCACGCCCGTCACGGAGGCCGACCGACGCGCCGAAGAGGCGATCCGCGCGGTGCTGCAGCGGCGATTTCCGCACTACGGATTTTATGGCGAGGAAGGCGGCCAGCATGGCATGCAGGCCGAGAGCATCTGGCTGGTCGATCCGCTGGATGGCACCAAGTCGTTCGTGCGCGACACGCCGTTCTTCTCCACTCAGATCGCGCTGATGCGACGCGGTGAGCTGGTATTGGGCGTGTCTTCAGCCTGCGCGGCCGGCGAGCGCGCCTGGGCGGAGCAGGGTGCAGGCGCCTGGCTGAACGGCGAGCGCATCCGCGTCAGCGATCGCCGCGAACTGTCAGACGCCATCGTTTCCAGCGGCAATCTGAAGCGACTGGCGACCGGGCCGCAGTGGTCGGCCTTTGGCCGGCTGATCGGTGAGGTCAACCGCATCCGGGGCTATGGCGATTTCGTGCACTACCATCTGCTGGCGCGCGGTGCGCTCGATCTGGTGATCGAGTCGGATGTGAACATCCTGGACATCGCGGCGCTGGCGGTGATCGTGCGCGAGGCCGGCGGAGTCTTCACCGATCTGGCGGGACGCCCGCTGGATCTGCATAGCACCAGCGTGCTGGCCAGCAATGGGCCCCTGCATCAGGCGGTGCTGGACCGGATCCAGTTCGAAAGCTGACTCAGTGGTTCAACAGATTGGCCGGCGAATACTGATCGGTGAGCACGCGCGCCTTTACATCCCAGTCAGTGCGTGTGGTGAACATCGGCAGCACGGAGAGTGCGTCAACTCCGAAAGTACTCAGTATCTTTTCGTATTCCTGTGCCTTGGCCCGCATCGAGCCTTCATCCGGCAAGCCGGCGGGCCGTGCCACGATCACGCGATTCGCGGCCTTCAGGTTGTAGAAAGTGCCGAATACATCGGCGTAGGTCGTGGACTCATGGTCGTAGAGCTTGCTGGAAGAGAAGGTATTGCCGATGACCACGCCCTGCGGCGTCAGCAGTGACTTCACTTCGGCGAGAAACTCCCGCGTCAGCAGATGTTCGGGGATGTACTCGTGGTCAAAGGCATCCAGCAGGATGGCGTCATACTTCACGCCACTGCGGATGGCGCGCTTCACATAGACGCGGCCATCCAGTTCGATCACCTTCATCTTCGGATCTTCGCGGAAATTGAAAAATCGCTTGGCTACACGGGTGACGGCTGGATCGATTTCGGCCACATCGATTTCCGCCTGCGGCAGGATCTCGCGCAGCGCCGTCGGCAGCGACCCGCCGCCCAGGCCGATGATGAGCAGGCGACGCGGCGGCGGTCCGGTGAACAGTGTGCCGGCCAGCATCATCCGCGTGTAGTTCAGTGCGAAGCGGTGCGCATCGTTGAGGAAGATGCACGACTGTCTGCCGATGCGGCATTGGCGCGTGAAGCACATGCAGCGCTCACCGTTTTCCTCGTACACCAGCACTTCGCGATACAGCGACTTCTCCGAATGAACAAGCTGTGCGCGTGCCATGGGTGCGGTCAGCAGCAGGGCCAGCGGCAGCAGCAGGAGCAACTTCTTCATGCACGTTTTCCGTTGAACAGCAGTGACAGGGCGGCCAGCAGCAGCGACAGCGCGATCATGGCGATGAGGATGGTGTTGATCTCCAGCCACTTCACCAGATAGAACGAGGTCAGCAGAGTGCCGGCGGCACTGCCGAATGTCGATACGAAATACAGCTGCCCGGCGCGGCGGCCGGAGGATTCTTCCGCATCGA
>DATNCK010000428.1:0-8305 GCA_035571575.1 Steroidobacteraceae bacterium
CCTTTCCTGCTGTCCTCCAGCCTCATCGGCGTGGTGGCGCAGCGCCTAGTGCGCGTGCTGAACCCCGACACGCGGGTGGCGCGCACGCCTTCGGACTACGAGCGCCGGCTGCTGAACATACCCAAGGGCGAAACTGCCCCCACGATCTGGCATGCGGGCCGCAACGCCGCCAGCGGCTACCGCGGCCGCATGGGCATCTACGAACTGGTGCTGGTGGATGACCAGTTCCGCTCGATGATCCACGACGGCGCCGCCGAGCACGACCTGGAGCGCTACGCCCGCACTCTCACGCCTTCCATCCGCGACGACGGCCGCGCCAAGATCCTGCGCGGTGACACCACCGTCGAGGAAGTGTTGCGCGTGACACGCGAAGACTGACGCGCGGGCTGAAGCCATGGGTGCTTTCGAATACACGGCACTGGATGGAGGCGGCAAGGAGCGCCGTGGCGTAATCGAGGGCGACACCGCCCGACACGTGCGCAGCCAGCTGCGCGAGCAGCAGCTGCTGCCGGTCACCGTCACCGAGCTCACGGCGCAGGAAGCGCGCCGGGAGAAAAAGACCTTCACCTTCGGTAGCGGCGTTTCAGCCACCGACCTGTCATTGCTGACGCGGCAGCTGGCTACGCTGGCGCGCGCCGGCCTGCCGCTGGAAGAGGCCCTGCTCGCTGTATCGCAACAAAGTGAAAAGGCGCGCGTGCAGAGCGTGCTGCTGGGCGTGCGTGCCAAGGTCATGGAAGGCCACACGCTGGCGGATGGTCTCGGCGAGTATCCGCGCGTGTTTCCCGAGATCTACCGGGCCACCGTGGCCGCGGGCGAACAGGCCGGTCACCTCGACGATGTGCTGGAACGGCTGGCCGATTACACCGAGAACCGCGAGGGCATGCGGCAGAAGGTGCTGGGCGCCATGCTGTATCCGGTCGCCCTCACCTTCATGTGCTTCGTGATCGTGTCCATCCTGCTGGTGTTCGTGGTGCCGAAGGTGGTGGAGGTGTTCGACAGCTACCGGGCGAAGCTGCCGCTCTCCACCCGCATATTGATCGGCGTCAGCGATTTCGCGCGCCACTGGGGCATCTGGGCGCTGATCGCGCTGGCAGCGCTGATCTGGTTCTGGCTGCGGCAGCTGAAGAAGCCTGCGGTGCGCAGTCGTTTCGACCGGCTGCAATTGCGGCTGCCCATCGTCGGACGCATCGTGCGGGGTTTCAACACCGCGCGCTTCACGCGCACGCTGAGCATCCTGTCGGGCAGCGCGGTGCCCGTGCTCGAGGCCTTGCGCATCGCCGGTGAGGTGGTGACCAACCTGCCCATGCGCGAGGCAGTTGCCCAAGCAACCGCCCGCGTACGCGAGGGCGCACCCATCGGCCGGTCGCTGTCCGCAAGCCGTCTGTTCCCGCCCATGAGCATCCACCTGATTTCCAGCGGCGAGTCCAGCGGCGAGCTCGATACCATGCTGCAGCGGGCTGCCGAAAGCCAGGAGCGTGAGCTGGATGGCCTGCTGACCGCGATGGTGGGCCTGCTGGGCCCCCTGCTCATCGTCGGCATGGGTGTGTTCGTGATTGGTATCGTTTTTGCGATGCTGTTACCAATTTTCCAGATGAACGATCTGATTCGCTGAGGTATATATTTCGTCAGCCGATAGTTAAGTTGTATTGCCTTGGATTCGTTTTTTTCTTTCATGAGCAGGCGGCCATGAGCGAGAAACAGGAAGCTGAGAACTTCGACGAAGCGGAAGACGACGACGCGCTGGATGGCGGCGATGAAGAAGTCGATCTGGTGCGGCTGACCAAGGATCTGGACATCGTGCGGCGGCGTAGCGCCCGCAATGGCGTGCCAGCCTGGCGCAAGCTGGAGTTGCTGGCCGAGCAGAAGCGCACGGCGGAGCTCACCTCCGACTTCGAGGACTACGATCTGGACGAGCCGAAGCGTTCGCGGCGCGGGGCATCGCTGCTCTGAAGGCAGCGTCCTAGTGAAATTCGTGGATCGGGAAGCGCAGCGATCCGATCAGCGCCGAGCCATCGATCAGATCGCGCGCAATCACATGCGTGACGTCTGATTCACGCTGCAGGATGCCGCGCACCACCATCAGACGGGAATCCACCAGCGCCGCATTGCGCCGCTCGGCCAGATGCTTCCACACCACGACATTGATCTGACCTGACTCATCTTCCAGCGTCACGAAAGTGACATCGTTGGCGGTTTGGGGACGTTGCCGGGTGGTCACCAGACCGGCAACTCGCACCGCGGCACCACTGACCTTGTCCTGCAGTTGCCTGGCAGTGGATATGCGCGCTGCAGCCAGGCGCTTGCGCAGCAATGCCAGCGGATGCGGACCCAAGGTGAAGCCCAGCGCGTGATAGTCGGCCAGCATGTCCTCGGCCTGGGTGGGCGCACGCAACAGGGGTTGGATGCCCTCCCGGACCGCATCCGGCGCCGCCGGCAGGGGCGGCAGGTATCCAGCTACGCGCCAGAAGGCCAGGTGCCGATGTCCGTCGAAGCCCGCCAATGCACCCGCCGCTGCCAGCGCCTCCATGTCATGGCGCGACAGGCCGGCGCGGTCGCCCAGATCCTTGAAACTGTCGAAAGGGGCAACACGCCGCGCCGCGACGATGCGTTCACCGGCCGCCTGGCTCAATGAACGCACGTGACGCATTCCCAGCCGCAGGGCGGGCCTGTGGTCATCGCCCGGCTCCAGCGTGCAGTCGATCTGGCTGATCAACACATCCACCGGCCGCACCTGTACGGGATGGTGATTGCCCTCTTCCTTGCGCAGATCCCGCAGCAGCTGTGCGGGCTGGTAGAAGCCCATGGGCTGGCTGTTGAGCAGCGCGGCGGTGAAGGCCGCCGGATGATGATGCTTGAGCCAGGCGGAGACATAGGCCAGCAAGGCGAAACTCGCGGCATGCGCCTCGGGAAAACCGTAATCGGAGAACCCGCGGATCTGCGCGATGATCTGTCGCGCGAACTCTTCCTTGTAACCGCGGACCCGCATGCCTTCGAGCAGCTTCGTGTCGAACTTCTCCATGCCGCCACGCCTCTTCCAGGCAGCCATGGCGCGGCGCAGCTGGTCGGCTTCGCCCGCCGTGAAGCCGGCCGCCACCATGGCGATCTGCATCACCTGCTCCTGGAAGATGGGCACGCCATAGGTGCGCTCCAGCACTTCCTTTACCTCGGGACTGGGATAGGTCACCGGTTCGAGCTTCATGCGGCGGCGCAGATAGGGATGCACCATGTCCCCCTGGATGGGACCTGGGCGCACGATGGCCACTTCCACCACCAGGTCGTAGTAATTCTCCGGCTTCAGGCGCGGCAGCATCGACATCTGCGCCCGTGATTCGATCTGGAACACGCCGATGGTGTCGGCGTGGCAGATCATCTGGTACACGGCCGCGTCACCCGCAGGAACCTCATGGATTTCCTGCGGACCTGCGCCATGAAAATCGCGGATCAGCGCGAAGCATTTGCGGATGGCCGTGAGCATGCCCAGCCCCAGCACATCGACCTTCAACAATCTGAGATCTTCCAGGTCGTCCTTGTCCCACTGGATGACAGTGCGATCCGGCATCGTGGCGTTCTCCACCGGCACCAGCTCGGCCAGCGGGCCTTCGGAGATCACGAAACCGCCCACGTGCTGCGAGAGGTGGCGGGGAAAATCCACCAGCACTGCCGCCAGTTGCAGCAGCCGTGCCACGTCGGGCTGGCTGGCATCGATGCCATCTTCCTCCCAGCGCACGGACTGCAGTGAATGACCGCGCCAGCCACGCATGGCACGGAGGAGTCCGCTCGCCACAGTCGTATCGATATCCAGTACGCGGATCAGGTCGCGGACCGCGCTGCGCGCGCCATAGGTGATTACCGTGGCGGCGAGTGCGGCACGCTCGCGGCCGTATTTTTTGTAGATGTACTGGATGACCTCCTCGCGCCGTTCGTGCTCGAAGTCCACGTCGATGTCCGGCGGCTCGTGGCGCTCCTTCGAGACGAAGCGCTCGAACAGCATGGCCAGCTCCTCCGGCCCCACTGCCGTCACTTTCAGGCAATAGCAGACGATGGAATTGGCGGCCGAGCCGCGCCCCTGGCACAGGATGTTCTGGCTGCGGGCAAACCGCACGACGTCGTAGACGGTGAGAAAGAACGGCTCGTAGCTCATCTCCCTGATGATTTCCAGTTCCTTCTCTATCAAGGTGCGTATTTTGTCGGGCACACCTTCCGGCCAGCGCTCAGCCGCGCCCTCTTCCGTGAGCTGGCGCAGATAGGTGGTTGGCGTCTGGCCCTCGGGGACGATCTCGTGCGGATACTGGTAGCGCAGTTCATCCAGCGAGAAGCGACAACGCGCCGCAATCGCGGTGCTCTCCTGCAGCAACGCATTGGGATACAGCCGCGCCAGCTCTGTGCGCGTGCGCAGGTGCCGTTCGCCATTGGGGAACAGCCGGTGCCCGGCTTCGCGCAGCGGCAGGCGATGACGGATGGCGGTCAATGCATCCTGCACCTTGCGCCGTTCTGCTTCGTGCATGTGCACGTCACCGCAGGCCACAGCGGCAATGCCAAGGCGCATGGCCAGTTCCTGCGATGCGCGCAGCAGCATCGCATCGCGTCCACTGCGCAGCAGTGTCACGCCCAGCCACAATGCGCCGCAGTAGTGGGCGCTCAGCCAGCGCCCCTGCTGTTCGCAGGCATCGCCGCAGGCCGCCAGCAGAGCCGTTTCATCCGGTCGCCAGATCAGCAGGCAATCCGCGCCTCCTGGCGCGATGCAGGTCAACAGATCCTCGCGCGTGAGGCGGTAGCTGCCTTTGGGCGCCGCACGCCGGCCGCGCGTGATCAGCTGGCAGATCTGCCCATAACCCTGTCGCGTGGCGGCGAGCAGGATGAATTTCAATCCGCATGCCAGGGTGAACTCCGCGCCGATGATCAGCGGCAGATTCACCTTCTTCGCGGCCACATGGGCGCGCACCACGCCCGCCATGGAGCATTCGTCGGTCAATGCCAGCCCCTGGTACCCCAGCGCGTGTGCGCGACCCACCAGCTCCGCCGCGTGCGAGGCGCCGCGCAGGAAGCTGAAATTGCTTAAGGCATGCAGCTCGGCATAGTCGGGACGGCTCGCCACCGCCTCGCCTGCTGCATCAGGCGAAGCATCCATGCACGAACCAGCGTCGCGAGGCATCGCATTCGCGGAATACCCACCACTGGGCTCCATCGGCAGTGCGGGCGATGTAGTAATCGCGTGTCACATCCGCGCCGTCCCACCAACCTGACTGGATGCGTTCCGGGCCGCTGACCAGTTCCAGGTTCTGCCCGGCATGCAGCAGCTGCCGCACACGGCCTGTTTCATCACATACCAGCTTCAGCGACAACGGCTCTGGCATCAATCCCAGGGGCCGCACCGCAACCGGCTCGGGCATCGAGGCAGGGACGGTGGCTGCTGCCGGCCAGACGCTGCGGTACTGACGCTCTGGCCGATGTTCCCCGACCAGCGCGAGGCCATGCACGGCCTGCTCGCCCAGCCGCGCCATCAAGGTCTGCAGGAATTCCGGGGCGTGAGCTGCCGCGGCATCGCCGCCCTGCTCACCAGGAGCCCACAACACCTTGCTGGACGCCACGAAGCGTCGAGGCCGGCCGGCAGTCAGTTCCATGCGGCGCACAGGCTCACGCAGCTGCAGGGATTCCAGGCGTGCGGCCAGCAATGCCGTGAAACGTGCAGCACGGTATTCCGGCACCACGCAGCGCAGGACGCATGACACGGGCGCGGCACGCCGATGATGCAGCACTACACGCAGTGCCATCACGCCGCGCTGGCGTTCGCGCAGGGCTTCTTCGAGACGCGTCAAAGTGGGCGCCAGGGCCGCAAGCAACCGTTCGCGATCTGCAGTCTCGTAATCCGGATCGATGCGCTCACTGAAGCGCTCTGGCGCTGCAAGCAGCGCGCGTGGATCGGACCTTGCGCCAGTGAGCCGATCAAGCTGCCACAGACGTTCTGGCCCGATGCGCCGCGCCAGGCCCGCTCGCGGCAGGCGCAGCAATTCACCCACTGTAGTCACTCCCATGCCGGCCAGGCGCAGCAACTCTTCTTGCGGCCAGTGCAGGTGCCACAGCGATATCGGCGCCAGCCGGCTGACCAGTCGTGCCGGCGTGGTGATGCAGCAGCTGCGTTGCGCACGCGCCAGCAGCACCGCAGCCAGCGGCGTGGGCGCCAGGGCCAGTTGCAACGGCCGCGGGAAAGCCGCACGCAATGCATCTCGCAATGCCGGCAAACCGCCGAACAGGCGCTGGCTGCCGGCCAGCTCCATCAATACGGCATCGGAAGATTCCACCGTCACGCGCGGCGTGAAGGCCTGCGCGCGTTTCACCAGCGAGGCCAGTGCGGCGGGAAAAGTTTCGTTTTTTGCCTCGGGCTCACCACGCCATTCGCCCGTCTGCACCGCCACCCACAGCTCGCGTGCATTCTCAGGCGCGGGAAGTGCATCGGCCTGAATGACTTCGCGCACCTGTGCGCGCACGGGCGTGGGCTGAGCCGGTGGCAGATCCAGATCGAGCCGGTGTTGCCCTTGGCGGTTCATGGCAGGGGCAACTCCACCGCACAGGGCGCGATGCCTCGCCCTTTGAGCAATTGCAGACGCAGATGCGTGGCGGTGCGCGCCACGGCGATACGCAATACCGCTGCGGTGCTTTCCCTGGCCGCGCGCAGAGGACGGATCAGCACTCCCAACGAAGCGCCGCGCTCGGTAGCCAGCGCCAGGCGCCGCAGTGGGGTCATCTTGATGACGTCCTGCCAGCCAAAACCGATGGCACAGGCGCCCGAGAGCAGGGATTGCTCCAGTGCCCACAGCGTTTCCGGTGTCCGCACCACCAGCAAACGGTCGAGCCTGGCGCCTTGCGCCTGCCAGGCCGGAGCAAAGGGTTCGAAAGGTGGCGCGACAAAGGCGCACCAGCGTGGATTTTCCGTCTGCGTGAGATCGCGAATCAGCGGCCCGAACAGTGTCAGTTCACCGCTGCCGCCGCTCGCTGTGAGAATTTCCACCAGACCACGGCGCGGCCAGCCACCGCCGGGCAGCACGGCATCGAGCGCATCGAAGCCGGTGGAATAACCTGCCTGAGGCGCGGCGCCCCGCCCGCGCCACAGCGAAGGGTGCTGCAACAGCGTATCGAGCCGTGATTGATCCACTGCGAAGGACATGGGTTCATCTCATCGGCTGACGGATGATGGTTTTCCAGCGCGCGGGAGCGGCGCGCCGGATATCCGTCAGGTAGATCTCATGGTGTTTGTCGCGCAGGCCCGAGCGCGCTTCGATGAAAGCATGCACGCGTTCGATGGTGGGGCCCTCTTCCGTGAACGGCCCGATGTGCAAGGTCTGCGCGCACAGTCCTTCCTCGAATTTCTCGATGCGCAGGCGCGCCACACCGGGCAGCTTTTTCTTCGCGGCAACTTCCGCCATCGCCGCGCGCAGCACGGATGCGGGCACGAAGGCCGGCTGCATGATCATCATGGTCCAGTGCCAGTTGGCGCGATCGTTGTTCTGGAAGGCCGTCAGGTCATCGGCCCACCACAGGCCTTCCAGCGGCATCACCGCGTAGTCGCGGCCTTTGGGCGCCTTTTTCACCATGAACTTGGCGGTATACGAGACCGAGAACAGCGCTTCGACGGCTTCGGTGTAAGCGGGCGAATGATTCGGATCACCCTGCCCGTCGATCATCAGGAAGGTGAAGGCGGGAACCTGCACCTCGACAATGGCCTTTGCGGAAGGAGCGTAGAGCTGCTTCAGCTCCTTGCGCAGGTCGGTTTTGTCCACAAAGCTGCGCAGCCAGGTCCAGGCGCCCGGCCTAGAGACCCATGCCCTTGCCGCGACGGATGACACCGACCACCACGCCTTCGATCAGCATGGACTGCTGTTTGAGATCGACCTTGATGGGTTCGAAATCTTCGTTTTCAGGCAGCAGCCAGGCCACCGGCCCTTCCTGCCGGTAACGCTTCACGGTGACTTCGTTCTCCAGCCGCGCGACGATGATCTGCCGGTTGCGCACATTGGGCGTGCGATGCACGGCCACCAGATCGCCATCGAGGATGCCGGCGTTTTTCATGCTCATGCCGATGACCTTCAGCAGGTAATGCGGCTGGGGATGAAAGACCGAAGGGTCGATCTGCAGATGATCTTCGACATTTTCTTCGGCGAGGATGGGACTGCCGGCGGCCACGCGGCCGATGAGTGGCAGGCCCAACTGTTCGCGGTAGGCGTCTTTGAGCTGGATGCCGCGCGAAGCGCCAGGCAGCAGCGCGATGACGCCCTTGCGCGCCAGCGTGCGCAGATGCTCTTCGGCGGCA
>DATNCK010000429.1:0-3413 GCA_035571575.1 Steroidobacteraceae bacterium
CTCGAAGAAGTGCCGGACGAGATCGTTCCGGAGGAACTGGACGCCGACCTTGCCGTGGGCAATGCACCGCGCTCGCACTGGGCGTGGCGTGTCGCGGCAGCGCTGCTGGCTTTGCTGCTGGCGTCCCAGCTGGTGCACCACTCGCGCCAGGCGCTGGTGACCAAAGTCTGGGCGGAAAAGCCTCTGCGTGGTCTCTATGGCCTGTTTGGCGTAAATCTGGAGCCCAGGTGGGACCTGAAGGCCTATGACCTGCGCCAGCTCGGTGGCGAGGCGCAACCGGGCGATGCAGCCAGGATCGTGCTGCGTGCCACGGTGCAGAACCGCGCCGCCAGCGGCCAGCCGCCACCGATGATCCGCGTCACGCTGCAGGACCGGTTCGGCAACTCCCTGACCAACGCGGCCGTGGCGCCGCAGGACTACCTCAAGGGGGCGGTGCCCTCGCGAATGAAGCCGGACCAGCGGCTGGATGCCGAACTGGTGCTGGATGACCCGAACAAGCAGGCCGTGGGCTTCGAGCTGGACGCCTGTCTTCCGGACGGCGCAGGCCACCTCCACTGCAGCACCGATCCATGAGCTACAGCGTCGGACCTTGGCAGATCCTCGCGCCCACGGTGCTGGCGCCCATGGCCGGTGTCACCGACCGGCCGTTCCGCGTGCTGTGCCGCCGCTTCGGCGCCGGCCTTGCCGCCTCGGAAATGATCACCGCCGACCAGCGGCTGTGGCACACGGCCAAGACCCGCTCGCGGATGAATCACGAAGGCGAACCGGAACCGCGCGTGGTGCAGCTGGCCGGCAACGATCCACAGCAGCTGGCCGATGCGGCGCTGGCCAATGTCGATCTCGGCGCGCAGATCATCGACATCAACATGGGCTGCCCCGCAAAGAAGGTGTACGGCAAGTTGTGCGGCTCCGCATTGCTGGGCGATGAGAAGCTCGTGGGCGAGATACTCGATTATGTAGTTCGCGCAGTGCCCGTTCCTGTGACTGTCAAGATCCGCACGGGCATCGATCGCGCGCATGTGAACGCGTTGCAGATATCACGCATCGCAGCACAGGCAGGAGTGCGCGCCATCGCGGTGCATGGCCGAACGCGCGAAGATTTCTATGAAGGTGATGCCGAATACGAAACGATCCGCAGCATCTGCAGTGATGCAAAAATTCCCGTGATTGCCAATGGAGATATTGACAGCGCGGAAAAGGCTTGTTCAGTACTGAATTTCACGCGTGCCGCGGCAGTGATGATCGGTCGCGCAGCGCATGGCTCGCCATGGATCTTTCGTGAAGTCAATTCATTTCTGGTCAGCGGCAAAAAATCTGCGCCGCTCTTGCGCAGCGAGATGAGAGATATCATTCTTGAGCACATCACGGCGCTGTACGCTTTTCATGGAGAAGCGTCCGGCGTACGGATAGCGCGCAAGCACCTCGGCTGGTACTGCCAGCAACACACCGACACACAAGGTTTCAGGCCGCAGTTGATGGCCGCGGAATCTTCGTCGGTGCAGTTCACGACGGCTGCTGCATGTTTTGGGGGTTGGGCGCATAACGAGAACAACAGTCCGGTGCAGGAGCGGGTGAATGCGGGCAACGAACCAACAGAAGAGCAAGAGCTCTGCGACGAGAAAGAACGGCAGCTCCAGTACCACTGAACTGCCGCTGCGCAATCACGCCGAGCGCGCGCTGTCCGATTACTTCGCGAGCCTCAACGGCCACCGCCCCGCGCGCCTGTACGACATGGTGCTGCGCGAGGTCGAAGAGCCGCTGTTCCGCACCGTGCTCGATTACGCCAGTGGCAACCAGAGCCAGGCGGCGGTCATCCTCGGCATCAATCGCGGCACGCTGCGCAAGAAACTGCGCGAGTTCGGGCTCTCCGCCTAGAGCTGCCGCCCAAGGGAGTCCATGGATCTGCCGGTCCGGCGCGCGCTGCTTTCCGTTTCCGACAAGACCGGCCTGACGGAGCTGGCGCGCGCGCTCGCCGCGCGCGGCGTCGAGCTGATCTCCACCGGCGGCACGGCAAAGGCGCTTGCCGAGGCCGGCATCGCCGTGCGCGAGGTGGCGGATGTCACCGGCTTCCCGGAAATCATGGCCGGGCGCGTGAAAACTCTGCATCCGAAAATCCACGGGGGCCTGCTGGGGCGACGCGGCCTTGATGAGGCCGTGATGGCACGCGAGGGCATTGCGCCCATCGACCTGCTGGTGGTGAATCTCTACCCCTTCGCGGCCACGGTGGCCAGGCCCGGTGTCGGCTACGACGAAGCCATCGAGAACATCGACATCGGCGGGCCGGCCATGCTGCGCGGTGCGGCAAAGAATCATGCCGATGTCACGGTAGTCGTCGATCCCACCGACTACGCCGCGCTGCTGGATGAACTGGAATCCGCCAACGGCGCCACGCGCTTTGCCTTTCGCGCGCGGCTGGCCGCCAAGGCCTTTGCACACACGGCGAGCTACGACTCGCTGGTGGCCGATTATCTGGCGCGCCAGCATGCGGTCACGGCAGAACCGTTTCCGGCCGAACTGGGCCTCGGCCTCACCCGCATCGCCGCATTGCGCTACGGGGAGAACCCGCACCAGCGCGCCGCGTTTTACCGCAATCCGGGCGCGGCGCAGGACAGCATCGCATCGGCGCGCTTTGCGCAGGGCAAGGAACTGTCGTTCAACAACATTGCCGATGCCGACACCGCGCTGGAGTGCGTGCGTGGTTTCGCGCGGCCCGCCTGCGTCATCGTCAAGCACGCCAATCCCTGTGGTGTCGCAGTGGCTGATGCCGTCGGCGCAGCCTATGACCTGGCCTACCGCACCGATCCCACTTCGGCGTATGGCGGCATCATCGCGTTCAACCGTGCGCTGGATGCGGCAACCGCGCGCCGCATCCTTGCGCAACAATTTGTCGAGGTGCTGGTGGCGCCGGCGCTGCTGCCTGGCACGGCCGAGGTGCTGGCGGAAAAGCCCGCCATCCGGGTGCTGCTCACCGGCACATTGCAGCCGGCATGGCCGGAGCGCGAGCTGCGCAGCGTCGGCGGCGGCGTGCTGGTGCAGGACCGGGACATTGGGCGGGTGGATGTGGCAGGACTGTCATGCGTCACGCAGCGCCAGCCCACCGTGCAGGAACGACACGACCTCGCGTTCGCGTGGAGCGTGTGCCAGTACGTGAAATCCAATGCGATAGTTTTTGCACGCGATGAAGCCACCGTGGGAATCGGCGCTGGCCAGATGAGCCGCGTGTATTCCAGCCGCATCGGTGCGATCAAGGCCGAGGATGCGGGGCTCACCGTGCGCGGTGCGGTCATGGCCTCGGATGCCTTCTTCCCGTTCCGCGACGGTGTGGATGTGGCCGCCGCGCAGGGCGTCACTGCGGTGATCCAGCCCGGCGGCTCGAAGCGCGACGATGAAGTCATCGCCGCCGCCGACGCGCA
>DATNCK010000430.1:0-4986 GCA_035571575.1 Steroidobacteraceae bacterium
CCATCCTGTTGGGCTCCAATTTCGACCTGCTCGACATCGATCATGTGGAAGTGCTGCGCGGTCCGCAGGGAACACTTTTCGGTCGCAACGCACTGGCCGGCGCCGTCAACATTGTGTCGAAGCAGCCGTCCTTCGGCGAGACCTCCGGCTACGGCCAGCTCACCGTCGGCGACTACAACCGCCGCGAGCTGCGCGGTGGCTTCAATCTGCCCATTGGCGACAATGCAGCGCTGATGGTTTCGGGTGTGTCGAAGAAGCGCCAGGGCTATCAGAAGGTGCTCGACTTCACCTGCGAGATGATCCGTCGCGGCACCCCGTCACTCGCCGGCACACTGCCGCTGTACAACCAGCAGCTGGCCGTGAACCCGAGCTGGAAGCCCGACAATTGCGTCATCGGTCATCAGGGCGGTGAGGATTCGAGCGCGGTGCGCAGCTCACTGCGCTGGAAAGCCAGCGACAAGCTCACGCTCACCGTCAGTGGCGACTACACCTGGGACGACTCGCAGAACCCGGCCGATACCATGGTCGATTTCAATCCAGCCTCCGCGCCGACCTGGTTCCGCAGCCAGATGACGTATTTCGGCATGGCCGTCGACGACCGCTTCGAGACCGGTAATCCCTATACGTCCTACGCCAGCTACGTGGATCGGATTCCTGCAGGCACCGTGGTGCCTGGCAGCACGTTCTACAACGGTGCCAGAACCCGTGGCGGCAACATCATCGATCCGGTCAATCACCTGAAACACTGGGGCTTGTCGGGCAAGGCACAGTACGAGATCAACGACGGCATTGGTCTGACGTTCATCTACGGTCATCGTGAACTCGATGAAACGCATGCCTTCGACAACGACGGCAGCCCGCTGGTCGCCGAGCATGTGCAGTCATGGATCGGCGAGCATTACGACAATGCCGAACTGCGCCTCTCCGGCAAGTCGGAATGGATCGACTGGGTAGCCGGTCTGTTCTATTTCGATGCCTCCGGTTACTTCCACGCCACCAACTATTCCGAGCCGCAGAATTCGATTCGCGCCGTGGATACCACGTATGAGCCGAACAGCAAGGCGGCCTTCGCCAATGCCACGCTGCGGCCCTTCGACAACAAGAAGCTGGCGTTCGTGCTGGGTGCGCGCTATTCCAAGGATCACAAGTACGTCGTCTACTCGAACCACTCGGACATCCAGCCCAGCGGCAGCGACTACAGCTTCATCGTCGATCCCAACCAGGAGAAGTTCTCCTGGAAGCTGGGCGTGAACTATGAGCTGACCGATGATCTGCTGACATACGCGTCGGTGGCCACCGGCAATTCGCTGCCGGGCTACAACGCCCGTCCGCTGCAGAAGACGCAGATCTTCCAGACTGTGGGCAACGACAATCGCGCGTATGAAATCGGCGGCAAGTGGGATCTGTTCGACAAGCGCCTGCGTCTGAATGCGGCGGCGTTCTACACGGACTGGATCAAGCGTGCCGGCACCATCACGGGCGCCGAGCCGACGCTGGATGCCACCACCGGCAACCCCATCGCCGGCAACCAGCAGCTGGAGCCGCTGCCAGGTGGTCCGGCAGGATCCACGCGCTGTTCCACGACCACAGTCGCGGCCGGCACCGGCATTGTGTGTCTGTCGCGCGCCTTCCCCATTACCGCGGACGGCGGCAACAGCCGGGGCCTCGAGTTGGAGTACACGGCCACACCATTCAGTGGCCTGTTGATCAATGGCTCGGTGGGCTGGTCGAAATTCACGTCGCCGACGATCCAGGCGGCTACCGTGCACAAGCGGCAGAGCAATCCATTCTGGACGGCGAACAGCGGCGTGCAGTATGCGATCCAGGCGCCGACGATCGGCGGCACCATCACGCCGCGTCTGGACTGGACCTACCAGAGCAGCGAAATCGTCAGCACCAGTTCAACCAAGTATGACTCGTTGACCGGTTCACGCTCGGTGTTCAACACCCGGCTCACCTACGACAACCGCGACCACGATTTCTCCGCGGCTGTCGGCGTGACGAATCTGTTCAACAAGTTCTACTACCTGAACTGGTTCGACTACCAGGCCTTCGGCTGGCCGCAGACCGAGGCTCAACCCGCAGCGCCGCGCCAGTGGTACCTTACGCTCAGCAAGAAGTTCTGACATGTAGGGGTTCTGATGGCACAGCATCAGGCAGCGACAGCCAATCGGCTGTCGCTGCAGGCGCAGATCGATGGCGGATCGATCCGCGCCATTCAGGTTCGCGTGGTGGTGCTGTGCGCGCTGGTGACCTTGGTCGAGGGCATCGACCTCACGCTTATCCCGCTGCTCGCGCCGGAAATCACCGACTCCTGGTCGCTGAAGTCCACTGAGCTGGGCACGATTTTCTTCTTTGCCGGGCTGGGTCTGATCTTTGGCGGGCTGGGCGTGGGCTGGCTTGCCGATCGCATCGGGCGACGCGGCGCCGTGCTGGCCGCGATGCTGCTGATGACCACAGCGACGCTGGCGACGGCGTGGGTGGTCGACAAGCCAGAGCTGCTGATATGCCGGCTGCTGGCCGGCATTGCGTTCGGCGGAGTGGTGCCCGCGGCGGTGGCGCTGGTATCCGAATTCCTGCCGCAGCGCATACGGCCCAGTATCGTCGCGCTGGTGATTCTCGGGCAGGCCGTCGGTGCGCTGGTCGCCGGGCTGTTGTTGAAGCTGCCCTTTATCCAGGATCGCCCGTGGCAAACCCTGGTGCTGTACACCGGGCTGGCCTGCGGCGCCGTCATGCTGGTAGTCCTGGCGCTGCTGCCAGAATCACCGCGATATCTGGGCCTGCGCAATCCACAAAGCCCGCGCCTGCATGCGACGCTGCAGGCGTTGCGGCTGGACGCCGCTGGTGTCGTGTACGAGGCCGAGGCGCCGGTGCAGCGCTGGCGTCTGGCCGAACTGTTCGCACCCGGGCGCGCCTGGGGTACAGCCATGATCTGGGCCACGTTCATCGGCGTGGGCTGGCCGCTGAGTTTCTTCACCAACTGGCTGACGAAGATCTCCACCGAGGCCGGTTACGACGGCGTGGATGCGATGAACAGCTACTCCACCGGCGCCATCATCGGTGGTTTGCTGCTGCCATTGTTCAGTCGCCGCTGGCACCACGAGCGGGTGCTGTTGGTGATTCTGTTCACGGCTGCCGTGATGACCTTCGGTCTGGGGCTGACGCTGGGGATGGAAAAGCACGTGCACATCAGTGCCGCGTTCCTGTGTGGCGTGTTCGTCTCCGGCGCGTTCTTCCTGCTCTATCCGCCGGCGGTGCGTTTCTATCCCACCGACATCCGCTCCACGGGTGTCGGAACAGCGGTCGCCTTCGGGCGCATCGGCAACACCTTCAGCCCGAAAGTCGCGGGCATGATGCTGGGAGTGGGTTTTGCGCCGCAGTCCGTGTTCTGGGCCATGGGGGCGCCGCTGCTGACGTCTTGCGTCACGCTGTATCTGTTCCACCGTCACACGACGCGCGCCGCCGCACCCGCGAACTGAAGCTATTCGTACAGCGATCGCGGATTTTCCTGCAGGATGCGCCGACGCGTCGCCTCATCGGGTATCCAGTCCGCGAGCAGGTCCACCAGATCGCCATCATTGGGCATCGCGCGATCATTCAGCTGCACATGCGGCCAGTCCGAGCCCCACAGCATGCGTTCCGGCGCATGCCGTACGAGTGCCTCGGTGAAGGGCTTCATCGCGCTGTAGGGAAACTCCTCCCGCGTACTGCGCATGGGGGCAGACAGCTTCACCCAGACGCGTCCGGTATCCAGCATGCGCAGCACCGTGGTGAAGGCCGGCTGTTCGAGACCCAATGTCGCATCGAAGGCGCCGAAGTGATCCAGCACGATGCGGTTAGGCAGCCCCAGCAACTCATCGGCGACTTGCACCAGATGGCCATGCACCAGGCTCTGGTACTGCACATGCCAGCCGGCATCGCAGACCAGTTCGGCCAGCGCGGGTTCGATGGTGGGCAGATGGCTCCACTCGTGTCCGGCAGGACCCGCGAACATGCGGATGCCGCGTACGCCCAGCTTCTGCAGCGGCGCGATCTCCTCACGCCTGAAATCCACGGGCGGCAGGATGATGCCGCGCAGCCGCTTGCCGAAACGCTCCAACACCCACTGCAGATGCCGGTAGTTGCGGCCATAACCGCCGGCGCTCACCACCACCCCGCGCGCAAGGCCCAGAACATCCTGCATACGTAGATAGTCTTCGGGGAGCGCATCGTCGGAGGTGTAGGGACTGTGCGCCTCGAACTGGAACTGCGTGGCTGGCCCGAACAGGTGCATGTGGCAGTCCCAGGCCAGCGGTGGTGGCGCATGGCGCGGCGGGTGGGGATTCGGGTCCGGCGGCTGGTTGTGCAGTGCGCGGCGAGGCGCGGATTCGAGATTCATGGAAGCTCCGTGGGGATCTGCAGCGCGAGGCTAGGGCAATACGGGAGCAAAGCTTGTCCTCAGGGGCAATGTTGTTTGCCACTCTGGTCAAGTGTGGCTGTGCCGGGCATCTTACGTTCAGGGGCTTGGCGTCGCTGGCGAGGCTTGAGATCGATGAGCGCGGGGGTAATGCTGGTCACGGGGGGAAGCCGCGGCATTGGCGAGGCCATCGCTGTGGGCGCAGCCCGGCGCGGCTTCGAGGTCGTGCTCAGCTATGTGAAGAACGAGGCGCGTGCGCTCGACGTCGTCAGCCGCATCGGCGCAGAGGGCGGCAAGGCTCTGGCCGTGCAGGCCGATACTGCGCGGGAAGGCGACATCGAGCGTCTGTTCAACACCGTCGACAGCAGGGGCCGTCTGGCCGCGCTGGTCTACAACAGTGCTGTCACCGGTTTGAATTCGCGACTGGTGGAAGCTTCCACGGCCACGATCGATGAAGTGCTGAATGTGAACCTGCGCGGCGCCATCCTGTGCTGTCGCGCCGCAGTCACCCGCATGTCCACGCGATTGGGCGGGCAGGGTGGTTCGATCGTGCTGCTGTCCTCGCGCGCCGCCTTCTATGGCTCGCCCGA
>DATNCK010000431.1:0-13244 GCA_035571575.1 Steroidobacteraceae bacterium
TGGCCGGTGGCGAGGCGCCGCTGCGCGAGAACATTGCGGCAGGCATTCTGTTGCGTGCAGGCTGGCCGGCGATCGCGCAGGCTGGCGGTGAATTCCTCGATCCGATGTGTGGCTCTGGCACCTTCGTGATCGAAGCGGCGTGGATCGCCACCCACACTGCGCCGGGACTGCTGCGCGATTTCTGGGGCTTTCAGGGCTGGCGCGGCCACGATGCCACGCTCTGGAACGAACTGGTTGCTGCGGCGAAGGCGCGCATGTTGCAGCAGCCAGCCGTCATTCTTCGTGGTGGTGATCGCAATCGCGCAGCCATCGCCACTGCGCAGGCCAATGCGCGACGCGCGGGAGTGGGCCGCGACCTGCTCTTCGAACATTGCGATATTTCCGAGCTGGCACCCCGCAACGCGGCTGCTGATGCGCCGCCTGGATTGCTGTGCGTGAATCCGCCGTATGGCGCGCGTATCACCGGCGAAGAGGAAGCCGCGGCCGCCCATACGGCCATCGGCGCAGCACTGCGCGAGCGCTTCGCAGGCTGGCATGCCGCGGTGCTCACCGGCGAACCGAAACTGGGTCAACTCATCGGAGCCGAAGCTTCGCGTGTGCACACCGTGTGGAATGGCGCCATCGAATGCCGTCTGCTGCGCTTTGCGCCGGGCGAGCGCAAGGTGCGGCGCGAAGCACGCGGGATCGTCATCGACAACCCGCACATCGCCCAGGGCACGGGTGCGCAGATGTTTGCCAACCGGCTGCGCAAGAATCTGCAGCGCCTGGGCAAGCTGGCACGACGAGAGAACGTGGGGTGCTGGCGTCTGTATGACGCCGACATGCCTGAGTACGCGTTGGCCATCGATCAGTACACCGGTGCGGGCCCAGATGCCGGCAAGCGCTGGCTGTACGTGCAGGAGTATGAGGCACCGGTGTCGATCGATCCGGAGGCGGCGCGTCGCCGGCGTGAGGAAGCGCTCGCAGTGCTGCCTGAAGTGACGGGCGTGCCGCTGGCCGACATTCGCCTGCGTACCCGACGCAAACAGAAGGACGGCGGGCAGTACGCGAAGCTCAGTCGTCGCGAAGAGTTTCATGTCGTCGAAGAGGCGGGCGTGAAACTCACGATCAATCTTGACGACTATCTGGACACGGGATTGTTCCTCGATCACCGCCTGACGCGAGTGCGCATCGGGCAGATGGCCGCCGGAAAGCGCTTCCTCAATCTGTTTTGCTACACCGGTGTGGCCACTCTGCACGCCGTGGCCGGGGGCGCATCGAGCAGTCTCAGCGTCGATCTGTCGCGCACCTACCTGGATTGGGCGGCGGCGAATCTCGAGTTGAACGGTTTTACAGGTGCCGCGCATCAGTTCCTGCAGGCCGATGCGCTGCGCTGGCTGGCAGAGCAACCTTCAGCGCCTGCCTTCGATCTGATCTTTCTCGATCCGCCTACCTTCTCGAATTCGGCGCGCATGCAGGGCGTGCTCGATACGCAACGCGATCACGCGACGCTGATCAACGATGCGATGCGATTGTTGGCGCAGGACGGGACCTTGCTCTTTTCCACTAACGCGCAGCGCTTCGCGCTCGATACAAACATACATAGCGCTTTTCGCGTAGCGGACCTTTCGAAGGTCACTCTGCCATTTGATTTCCAGGGCAATCCGCGCATTCATCAATGCTTCGAACTGAAGCATCGTTGATGCCCGATACCAGCACGGTTATGCTCCGCAAGCTTCCGGGGGAAGCTTCCTCTTCTAATTAACTACATGAAGCCAAGAGCTGGATGGGCACCATGGCCAAAGTGAAATTGAACGTCAACGGCACCGATCGTGAAGTCGAGGTGGCGGATGACCAGCCGCTGCTGTGGGTGCTGCGCGATGAGCTGAAGCTCGTCGGCACCAAATTCGGCTGCGGCATCGCGCAATGCGGCGCCTGCACCGTGCATCTGAACGGCGCGCCGGTGCGCTCGTGTTCGGTGCCCGCAGTAGCTGTGGCCGGACAGAAGATCACCACCATCGAAGGCCTGGCGCAGAACGGTGTGCTCACCGCCGTGCAGAAGGCGTGGATCGACCTGGACGTGCCGCAATGTGGCTACTGCCAGGCGGGTCAGATCATGGCCGCCACGGCGCTGCTGCGAACGAACAAGAATCCATCCGATTCCGACATCGACAACTCGATGCAGAATCTCTGCCGCTGCGGAACCTATGTGCGTATCCGCGCGGCCATCAAGTCCGCGGCCAAGACCCTGAACGGGAGCGCTACATGAACTCCGTACACGACAATGAATACTATCCAGATGTAGTGCGCGAGCAGATCCGCGAACTCGAACGCGAGTCGATGAATTTCTCTGCGCTGGGTGCCAAGTCGGTATCGCGTCGCGGCTTCATGCAGGCGACGGCCGCCGTGGGCGGCGGCATGCTGCTGGCTTTCGGGCTGCTCGGTTCTGAAAAGGCCGAGGCGCAGCAGGCCGGTGGCGGTGGCGGACGTCCCGCCGGCCCTCCGGGCCCGCCTTTCAATCCCAGCGCCTACGTGAAGATCGCGCCGGATGGAAAGATCACGCTGTATTCCAAGAATCCGGAAATCGGCCAGGGTATCAAGACCGCGTTCGGCGTCATTCTCGCCGAAGAACTGGATGCCAAGTGGTCCGATGTCATTGTCGAACAGGCGCCCATCAATTCGGCTGTTTACGGCGCACAGTTTGCCGGCGGATCGACGTCGATTCCGTCCGCGTTCATGTCGCTGCGCCAGGCCGGCGCCGGCGCACGCGCCATGCTCGTGGCCGCCGCCGCGCAGCAATGGGGGGTGCCTGCGTCCGAGTGCACGACCTCCGACAGCACGGTGATGCATGCGGCCAGCAGCCGCAGTTTGGGTTATGGCGCGCTGGCGACTGCCGCCGCGGCAGCACCCGTACCTGCGGTGACCGACCTGAAGCTGAAGGACCGCAAGGACTGGAAGCTCATGGGCAAGCGCACCACGGGTGTCGACAATCTGAAGCTGGTCACGGGTCAGCCGCTGTTTGGTGTGGACATGCAGCTGCCCAATATGAAGGTGGCGGTGTTCGAGAAGTGTCCTGCGGTCGGTGGCAAGGTGGCTTCCGCCAACCTGGATGAAATCCGCAAGCTGCCGGGCGTGGTCGATGCCTTCGTGCTCGAAGGCACGAACAAGGTGTCAGAGGTGATGCCGGGCGTCGCCATTGTCGCGGAGAACACCTGGGCGGCATTCTCCGCCAAGAAAAAATTGAAGGTGACCTGGGACGAAACCAACGCCTCCAAGGACAGCTGGACGGATTTCTCGAACCAGGCCAAGGAAGCCGCCAAGGGCACCGGCGCGCAGGAACTGCGCAAGGCCGGTGATGTGGATGCCGCACTGAAGAGTGCGAAGACGACGGTGGAGGCGTTCTATACCTTCGGCTTCATCTCGCACGCCAACCTCGAACCGCAGAACACGACGGCCTGGTATCAAAAGGATCCGGAAGGCGACAAGCTTGAGATCTGGGGCTCGGTGCAAATTCCCGACGGCGCGCGCCAGACGGCCGCGGCGGTTTGCGGTGTGCCGCAAACCCGCGCCACCATGCACCAGCTGCGTGTGGGTGGTGGCTTCGGTCGCCGCCTGATGCAGGAATTCGTCTCCGAGGCTGCGCTGATTTCCAAGCAGGCCGGCGGCGTGCCGGTGAAGCTGATGTGGACGCGCGAAGATGACATGGGCCATGACTGGTACCGCCCGGGCGGATTCCACGCATTCAAGGGCGGCCTGGACGACAAAGGCAAGCTCGTGGCCTGGTCGGGTCATGCAATCTCCTTCTCCGACAGCACGCCGGGCGGCAACAAGCGCGCGGTGCAGGGCGGCGGCTGGCCGTCACCGGGAGAATTCCCGGCCGACTACACGCCGAATTATCGTCTTGCGCAGACGCTGCGGGAATTCCACATTCCCTGCGGTCCATGGCGCGCGCCGGGTTCGAACACCTGCGCCTTCCTCGTGCAGTCGTTCATGCATGAACTGTCGACGGCGGCGAACCGCGATCACGCCGAGTTCCTCATTGAGACCTTCAGCAACAAGCAGCCGCCTGCAGCAGGCGCGCCGACCGGCTTCGGCTTCGGTGGCGGTGGTCTCAATCCCGAGCGCGCCGTGGCCACCATCAAGGCGGCAGTGGAACGTTCGGGCTATGGCAAGCCGCTGCCCAAGGGCCACTACCACGGTCTGGCTTTCCACTTCTCGCACCAGGGCCATATCGCCGAGGTGGCCGAAGTGAGCGTGACCAAGGATAAGAAGGTCAAGGTGCACAAGATGACGGTGGTGGGCGATATCGGTCCCATCGTCAATCTCTCGGGCGCCGAGAACCAGGTGCAGGGCTGCGTGGTAGATGCCATCTCCACCATGTCGCAGGAAATCATCATCGAGAACGGTCGTCCGCAGCAGAAGAACTTCGACACCTACAAGCTGGCGCGCATGAGCCATGCGCCGGTGGTCGATGTGCACTTCCTGAACACTGACTACCCACCGACCGGTGTGGGTGAGCCGGCGTTCCCGCCGGCGGTGCCTGCGATCTGCAACGCAATCTATGCGGCGACCAAGCACCGCATTCGCACGTTGCCGATCACGCGCGAGGGCTTCACCGTCGTCTGACCCGGAATTGATGGCTTGATAAGGCAGCGGCCTGCGGGAGAGATCCTGCAGGCCGTTTGCTTTGGGCTGCCGGGCAGGCGGCTTCAGGCCGCGTGTTCGGCGCTGCGCACCGATAGCGGCACGACGGGAATCGGCACGCTGAGGTGCAGGCTGACGAAGCGCAGCAGGTTGAATTCCGCCACCTCCATCGACTGACGGGCACCAATGATGCGCACCAGGGCATCGCAGAGGGCGCGTCTGCTCACGGGTGGCAGCCGCACCAGTTCGGCCAGCGCTGCATCCACTGTCGTGGCATCAATGCCCGCGGTCGCCAGGACAGGACGACGGTTGGGTGGATAGAGACCATCCATGCCGGCACGGAAGGCGGCTGCGGCGCGGGTGCCGCTGAAGCCCGCGATCAACGAGCACAGCAGACCGCAGCTGGCCGAGGCCTGCTCGAGCGTGCGCGGCGCCGAGTCCGTCGCAGCCGGTACGGCCAGCTGCTGAGCGATGAGCCGCGCCACGGCGAAGCGCAGCGTGTCGATGGGCAGGATCTGTGTCTGGAAGGCACGGGCGATGCGCACCAGCCGCGCACGTTCCCGGTCTGGCAGCTGCATCAGCCGTGGCAGTACTGCCGCAAGTGCCGGCAGGCGCGCGAACGGCGGCAGCCCATCCAGGCGCGCCCGTTCCTTCTGCGCGCGTGTGATCAACGCCGCGCCGAGCAATGGCGCCATCTGGATCAATTGGGCGCGCGCCCGAACGGTGTCCGCAGCCAGCAATGCGCCGATGAAGAAGGCCTGCACTGCCTCCTGATCGGTGGCCACGCTGCTGGTAGCGGCCTCGAGCTGCCGCCGTGATTCGTGGCTCAGTCGGCTCAGCAGCAGCTCCGGCATCCGTTCATGCAGCAGTTGCGGTGCGGCGCTCGCGGCATGCAGGGTTTCACCGGCTATGACCACCGGTGCCTCGATGGCGGTCTTCGCATCGAGCATTTCCCTGCGCACGCGTCGCACTGAGGCGCGGTAGCTCGTTTCAGTCAGGCCGGGCTCCAGTGCGCGCATCCGCTGCAGCATCGATGGATGTGTGGTCATGAATGAGCTTTTCAGCCGTTCGAGCCAGGCTGCCACGGGTACGCGGCTCTCGGCGAAAAACATGTGCGCGATGTCCGGCGCATGCATGGCATGAACGCGTCCGGCGCCCGCCGCAGCTTCGATCTTCAGCAGTGCGGTGTTCAGAGCCGCGGGATTGCGCGTGAACTGTACGGCCGAGGCATCCGCCAGTTCCTCGCGACTGCGCGAGATGGCAGCCTGCAGCAGCCTGCCCACGAACATGCCGATGCTGCCCACCGCGTACACGCACCAGGCCGCGAAGCGCCACTGCCACATGAACCACTTTGCGCGTCGACGCTGACGCAGGTGCTGCGCCAGGTTGGTCGGCATCAGCAGGCCGTGCAGCCAGGACACCAATCGCGTGTTCAGCACCATGTCGCCGTTGAGGATGTGACTGAACTCATGGGCTACGACGGCCTGCAGTTCATCACGACTCAACGCGGCCAGGGCGCCACCCGTGATGCCGATTACCGCAGTTTCGGGCGAGCGACCAGCCGCGAATGCATTGATGCCCTGTTCTTCTTCCAGGACGAACACCTGCGGTGAGGGGATGCGTGCGGCGAGAGCCATCTCCTCCACGATATTCAACAGCTGTCGCTGCTCGCTGCTGCCGCGACCGGGCAGCAATGGTGTGCCGCCCAGGGCCTGCGCAATCGGTACGCCCCCGCCGCGCAGTTCCCAGGCCTTGTGTGCACTGGCGGCAAGGCAGGTTCCTGCCAGGGCCAGCACAACATACCAGCCACCATGTGAAGCAATGAAGGCGGCATGCCAGAAGTTACCGTTGTGCAGATTGAACAGCATGCCATGCAGCAGGACATTGCCCAATACCAGCAGGGTGAGCGACATGGCGGCGGCGGCGGCCAGCATGGCCACTGCGAACAGCACCCGCAGCCACAAAGTGCTGCGTCGGGCCTGTTCCTGCCGCCGGAAGAAATCCGTTGCCGCCATCTGCCTCGTTCCCGTCAAAGGAGGCATGTTGCGATGACATCCAGGGGGCGACTGTGAGCCAGCGCACAGCAGCCGGCGGGCAGGCACGGTCATGCGCCTGCGGCGCACCATTCTGCGACCTGCTGCACCACGGTCCGAACGCACGGGGCTAGACTGCGACAGTACTCAGGATACTTGAAGGGCACCATGCACGAGAATCCGAATCCAGAAGTCGGCAGCCCGGCGCGCGGCCCGGGTGGCGCAGTGCGTGCCGTTGCCTCTGTCTGCATCATGCTGCTGGCGCTGCTTGGCGTGCTGGTGGTCACTGAAGTAATTCCGCGCAGCACATTCACCGATGTGGGCGGCAAGCTGCTGGCCGTGGGCGGAATCGTGCTGGTGGCGGCACTTGCGGTGGGATTGATCTCGCGCCGCTGATCTTCGGCGTTAAAGCAGATCGCGCAGCCGGTAGTACAGCATGGCCAGCACCAGCGCTGGCCGTCGCAACAGCGCTCCGCCCGGAAAATTCTTGTGCGGAATCTGCGCGAACACATCGAAGCGTTCGGCATTGCCGGCAATGGCTTCGGCGACCAGCTTGCCCGCAAGGCCGGTGAGCGCCATGCCGTGGCCTGAAAATCCCTGCAGATAGTAGACATCGCTTTCCAGCCGACCGAAGTCAGGTGCGCGGTTGAGCGTGATGTCCACGTAACCTCCCCAGGAATAATCGATGCGGATATCCCGCAGTTGTGGAAATACCGTCAACATGCGCGCGCGCGTGGCCTGCGCGGTGTTGAAGGGGTCGAGTCCGGAATAGCTGACACGTCCTCCAAATAGCAACCGGTGATCGGCACTGCGGCGAAAGTAGTCCAGCACCCAGTTGATGTCGGTGACCGCCGTGTTCTGCGGCAGCAGGGCCCGGGCGGCGGCTTCGCCCAGCGGCTCCGTGGCGACGATGTACGTGCCCACGGGCATGATGCGCCGTTGCAGCGGCGGTGCGGTGTCGCCGAGCCAGGCATTGCCGGCAAAGACGATGTGCCGGCAGCTCAGTTCGCCCTGTGCAGTGATCAGCCGCAGCTTGCCGTCGCGGCGCTGGTAATGCAGTGCGCGGCTGTTCTCGTGGACGGTGCAGCCGAGCTGCTCGGCAGCCGCGGTCAAGCCGCGCAGATACTTCAGGGGTTGCAGATGCCCGCTATTGGAGTCGTGCAGTCCGCCGATATACCGCTCGCTGGCGACGAGCCGGTGCGTGGCGGCGGCATCGAGCAGCTGTACGCTGCGATAGTCGTACATCGCCTGCAGTTCTTCATGCCATTGCTGCAACTCTGCCCAGTGGCGCGCCTTGATGGCCACGTGCATCTGCCCGTGAACGTAGTCGCAGTCGATGCGGTGCGCCTCAATCAGCTCGCGCATCAGCGCCAGCGCCTCGACGGACATGTCCCAGATGCGTCGTGCAGCGTCATTGCCGATCAGGTGCTGCAGTTTGTCCTGTCCCGCAGCTACACCGAAGAGGGCCTGCGCGCCGCTGCGGCCTGATGCGCCCCAGCCGATGCGCTCGGCTTCGAGCACTGTTACGCGGTAACCGCGCTGCGCCAGGTGCAGTGCTGCGCAGATGCCCGCGATGCCGCCGCCCACTACGCCCACATCGCATTCGGCACTGCCTTGCAGCGGGCGCCGCAACGTGGGTTCCGGCAGCGCGGCCCAATAGTAGGGCCGGGTATCCGCGGTGACCTTCATTGGCTTGCCTTACAGCGCCGGCAGGTAAAGCGCGCACTCCCGTGCCGTCACATGCGAATTGAATTCGTCGAGCTCGTGACGTTTCACCAGCGAGTACAGCCGGTGCAGCGCGGGCCCGAACAGTTCACGCGCGAAAGTGCTGTGCTCGAAACGGTCCAGAGCAACCGGCCAGTAGCGTGGCAGCGGTTCACCGCCAGCCTGTGTGTGGTACACATTGCCTTCCAGCGGCGCATGCGGGAGGTGGCGGTCCTGCAGTCCCTTGAGTATGCCGCCGAGAATCCAGGCTACGACCAGGTAGAGATTCGCCTCGGCGCCCGCGACGCGATGCTCCAGCCTGCGGTTCGCTGCATCGCTCACGGGTACTCGCAGCGCAGCGCCACGATTGTTCACCGACCAGTCCGCAGTCAGCGGCACGTAGGCTTCGGTGCGGAATCGCCGCCAGGAATTGGCCAGCGGCGCGAACACCGCCATGCCTTCAGCCATGGTGGCCAGCAGGCCTGCTGCCGCGTGACGCATCAGGGCGCTGCCCAGCGCATGATCGGAGGCAAACACATTGATGCCTGCCGCATCGTTCAGGCTCACATGCACATGCAGTCCGCTGCCGGCCATATCCGCATAAGGTTTGGGCAGGAAGGTGGCATCCATGCCGTGATGGCGCGCGACGCATTTCACGATGCGCTTGAAGCGTGCGGCCTGGTCGCAGGCCAGCAGGGCATCATCGCCGTGCTGCAGGTTCACCTCGAACTGCCCGGGACCGTATTCGGCCAGTGCAGTAGTGGAGGGCACATGCTGCGCCCGACAGGCCGCGTCGATGCCGGCCAGTACGGCTGAGTACTCGTCCAGATCCAGCATCGAGTTGATCTGCGTGCGGTACTCGCGCCGTCCGCTGATCGGCGAGCGCGGCGGCTGCGGCAATCCTTCTGCAGTGCGCTCTCGATCGATCAGATAGAACTCCAGTTCGATGGCGATCACGGGTTTGAAGCCCAGTGGCTCGAACTGGCTGAGCACGCGCGCCAGGGCGTGACGCGGATCGCCGGCGAAGGGTCGGCCATCGCGCTCATGCATGGTCATCTGCGCCTGCGCCACGCCGTGGTCCAGCCAGGGCACATCGACCAGAGTGCCCGCGATGGGCAGGCATGGCCGGTCGGCATCGCCTTCGTCGAAGCCCATGCCGGTTTCCTGCACCGTGCCACCCGGCACGTCGAGGGCAAACATGGAGCCTGGCAGCAGCAGCCCATTGGCGAAGTTGCTGCGTGCGCTGCCCACGTCCACACGCTTGCCGCGATCGACGCCATGTATGTCGTGCAACAGCAGGTCGACGAAGCGCAGGCCGGGGCGGCTGGCGAGAAAAGCATCAAGTTCATTCGACATGAGCGCCGTCCCGGGAAGGCGCCAGGCGGGCACTTCCCTGTTTGGAATTTCGTTATATCAGCCTACCCTTGTGCACTGCGCAAAATCAATTTCTCTCGCTGTTTCACAGACTTGCAAGTGCTGCGAGCCGATTACCGGGCGGGCTGGGGGTGCCTTGTGGTCTAATTGCTTCCACTCGTAGGGCGCATTTCTCAAGCCCGTAGCTGTAGAACATCTTAAACACGTGAACAAGCCATGTCGGCCCGCAGACCCGTCATCGGAATTCCCGCCGACCGGCGCATGCTGGGACCGCATCCGTTCCATGCGGTCGGCGAAAAGTACATCACGCCGCTGCTATCGATTTCAGGCGCGCTGCCGCTACTGATCCCCTCGCTGGGCGAGGAATTGGGACTGTCGGCGCTGATCGCTGAACTCGATGGCCTGCTGTTCACCGGAAGCCCTTCCAATGTCGAGCCGCAGCACTACGGTGGCGAGGCCAGCCGGCCGGGCACCCTGCACGATCCAGAGCGCGACGCCACCACCCTGGCGCTGATTCCGCGCGCCATTGCCGCGGGTGTGCCGGTGCTTGGAGTGTGCCGCGGTTTTCAGGAGATGAATGTGGCCTTCGGCGGCACGCTGTGGCAGCACGTGCACGAGGTGCCGGGGCATCGGGTGCATCACGAGGACACCAGCGCGCCTCTGGATGAGCAGTATGGGCCTGCTCATGACGTGAACCTGACGCCAGGCGGTGTGCTGGCCGGCATTGCTGGCACAGCGCGCATCACCGTGAATTCGCTGCACCACCAAGGCGTGCGCGAACTGGGTCCGGCGCTCATCGAGGAAGCGCGCGCCGATGACGGGCTGATAGAAGCCTTCCGCGTGAAGGATGCGCCACGTTTTGCTGTGGCCGTGCAGTGGCATCCGGAATGGAAGCCGCGGGAGAACCCCTTCTCCAACGCGTTATTCGAAGCATTTGGCGCAGCGGCGCGCGAGCGCGCTGTGCACGACAGAGACAGGTGATTTATGACCAATGACATCCATCAGTTCTTCCGCGAGCGCGGCATCTCTGAGGTCGAGGCCATCATCCCCGACATGGCGGGCGTGGCGCGCGGCAAGATCATGCCGGCCGAGAAGTTCGCCGCGGACGAGGGCATGCGGCTGCCCGAGAGCATCTTTCTGCAGACGGTCACCGGTGATTATCCGCCTGACACTTCGGCGGCGATGAGCCCGGCCGAGATCGACATCGTGCTGAAGGCCGATACGAAGACGGTGCGCGTGGTGCCGTGGGCGGCCGAGCCCACCGCGCAGGTGATTCACGACTGTTTCTATTCAGACGGCCGGCGCGTGACCATGGCGCCGCGCCATGTGCTGCGGCATGTGCTCGAACTGTATGCGCAGCGCGGCTGGGAGCCGGTGATCGCGCCGGAGCTGGAGTTCTATCTCATCGAGCCGAACATCGACGCCGACTATCCGCTGAAGCCTCCGGTGGGGCGCTCGGGACGCGCCGAGCCGGGCCGGCAGAGCTACAGCATCGCGGCGGTCAACGAATTCGATCCGCTGTTCGACGACATCTACCAGTTCTGCGAAGCGCAGGACATCGAGATCGACACGCTGATCCATGAAGACGGGCCCGCGCAGATGGAGATCAATCTGCTGCACGGCGATCCGCTCGATCTTGCCGACCAGGCCTTCCTGTTCAAGCGCACCGCGCGCGAAGCGGCACTGCGCCACAAGATGTACACCACATTCATGGCAAAGCCGCATGGCAAGGAGCCCGGCAGCGCCATGCACATCCACCAGAGCATCGTCGACAAGAAGACGCGCCAGAATATATTCAGCAATGCCGACGGCACGCCCTCGCAGCTGTTCTTCGCGCACATCGGCGGCCTGCAGAAATATCTGCCGGCGGCCATGGCCCTGTTCGCGCCCAATGTGAATTCCTACCGCCGCATCACACGTGCGGCGCTGGCACCGATCAACGTGCAATGGGGTTACGACAACCGCACCTGCGGCTTGCGCGTGCCGGTGTCGGCGCCGGAGGGACGGCGGGTGGAGAACCGGGTGGGAGGCGCGGATGCGAATCCGTATCTGGCCATCGCCGCCTCGCTGGCCTGCGGGTATCTCGGCATGGTCGAGAACCTGCAGCCCACCGAACCCATCGCGGGCAGTGCCCACGATCTGCCGTTTGCGCTGCCACGCGCGCTGGATTCAGCACTGCGCCGGCTTTCGGAAAGCGAGGCGCTGATCCGCATTCTCGGTGAGCCCTTCGTGGCCGCATTCTCCATCGTGAAGACCGCCGAGTACGAAGTGTTTCTGCAGGTGATCTCCTCCTGGGAACGTGAGCATCTGCTGTTGAACGTGTAGCACGTACGGGGGCGTGATGAGCGACCAAGATCGATTCCACCGCTGGCAGCAGCTGGACGCCGCGCACTTCCTGCATCCCTTCAGCGATTCGAAGCAGATCGGCGAGCGCGGGACGCGCGTCATCACCCGTGCTGAAGGCGTGTATCTCTACGACGGGGAGGGCCGCAAGCTGCTCGATGGCATGTCGGGCCTGTGGTGCGTGGCTGTGGGTTATGGCCGCAAGGAACTGGCGGAGGTGGCTGCGCGGCAGATGAACGAGCTGCCGTACTACAACAGCTTCTTTCAATGCGCCACGCCGCCAGCCATCGAACTGGCCGCCAAACTGGCGGAGGTTACGCCAGCGCAGTTCCAGCATGTGTTCTTCACCGGTTCGGGAAGCGAATCGGTGGATACGACGATCCGGCTGGCGCGTCGCTACTGGCAGCTGGAAGGCCAGCCCGATCGCAATGTGATCATCAGCCGCTGGAACGGCTATCACGGCAGCACGATTGCTGGCGCCAGCCTGGGCGGGATGAAGTGGATGCACGAGCAGGGTTTGCTACCCATGCCAGGCGTCGAGCACATCAACCAGCCGTACTGGTTCGGACGGGGCGGTGATCTGTCGCCCGAGGAGTTCGGCCTGCAGGCGGCGCGCGAGCTGGAGCAAGCCATCCTGCGCATCGGTCCGCAGCGCGTGGCGGCATTCATCGGCGAACCGGTGCAGGGCGCCGGTGGTGTGATCATCCCGCCACAGTCGTACTGGCCTGAGATCCAGCGCATCTGCGACCGGTACGGCATCCTGCTGATCTCCGATGAGGTGATCTGCGGCTTCGGACGCACGGGACGGTGGTTCGGGTGCGAGCACTTCGGTACCCGCCCGGATCTGATGACCATGGCGAAGGCGCTGTCATCGGGCTATCTGCCCATCGGTGGCGTGATGGTGGGTGATCGCGTCGCGCAATCGCTAATCGCCAAGGGCGGCGAGTTCGCGCATGGCTTCACCTATTCGGCGCACCCGGTATGCAGCGCGGTGGCGCTGGCCAATCTTGAGATCATCCAGCGCGAAAAACTGGTCGAACATGTGCGCGACACTGCCGCGCCTCATCTGCAACGCCGCTGGGCCGAACTGGCGGCGCATCCGCTGGTGGGCGAGGCGCGTGGACTGGGTCTGCTCGGGGCGCTGGAACTGGTGAAGGTGAAGCAACC
>DATNCK010000432.1:0-2844 GCA_035571575.1 Steroidobacteraceae bacterium
TCCCCTGGCCATGTGCCGCGAGGTACTTGTCGATACCCAGCAGCTGGGCTGCTACGGAGAGCACGACCAAGACAGCCAGATTGGTGGCCACGAACAGGAATATGCGTTTCATACAAGCCCAGAATGGGGGCGGCAGGGGGGCGGATCAAGGGGCAGCCGGGATAGGCCACCCAAGGTGGGCAGGCGGTCAGTACCGCTCGCTGTCTTCCTCGTCCTCTTCCCAGTCGTCGTCATCGTCGTCGTCATCCTCATCGTCGTCCCAGTCATCGTCGTCGTCATCTTCCTCGTCTTCTTCTTCTTCGTCTTCCTGCTCATCATCGCCGCCCGCCCAGCCTTCCGGCTCCGCTATGCGTTCGAGATCCATTTCATGCCAGGCGTCGAGATCCAGCTCCTCGATGTCGCCATCCAGGTATTCGATCTCCACCAGCTCCGCATCTTCGTCAACAGACAGCACGCGGAAGGTTTCATCCTCTTCGACGTTCTCGTACCACTGTCCCTTGACCGGTTCGTAATCTCTGCCCACGGCGCTCCCTCAAGCTCTCTATCGCTGCAGGATATTAGGTCGGCGCCGGATGCGGAGCAACGGCGGCCGCGAACCTCGCTGATATAGTGGGCGAAATGCAGTCCAGGACGAAGAACAAGACACCCGCGATATCGCGGCTCGCCGAAGCACGCCGAGTGGTTGTCAAAGTAGGTTCGGCATTGCTGGTCGATCAGAGTTCCGGAAGGCTCAATCGCGCCTGGCTCGAAGCACTGGCACAGGACCTGCGGCGCATGCGCAAGCGCGGCCAGCAGATCATCCTGGTTTCTTCCGGAGCGATCGCGCTGGGTCGCCGGCAGTTGGGGTTGCCATCTGGAGCGTTGCCGCTGGAGCAGAAGCAGGCCGCTGCGGCGGTGGGGCAGATCCGGCTGGCGCATGCGTACAAGGAACTGCTCGAAGATGACGACACCGCCGTGGCGCAGGTGTTGCTCACCCTGCAGGACAGTGAACAGCGTCGGCGCTACCTGAATGCCCGCGCCACCCTGAATGCCTTGCTGGCGCTGGGTGCCATTCCCGTGATCAACGAGAACGATACGGTCGCTACGGCCGAGATCCGCTATGGCGACAACGACCGGCTCGCCGCGCGCGTCGCCCAGATGGCCAGCGCCGATTGCCTGATGCTGCTGTCCGACGTGGATGGTCTGTATTCGGCGGACCCCAACCTCAATCCGGACGCGGAATTCTTCGCCGAGGTGCGTGCCATCACGCCGCGCATCGAAGCGATGGCGGGGGGTTCGGCCTCTGATGTGGGTTCCGGCGGCATGGCGACGAAGATCGCGGCGGCGCGAATTGCCACGGATGCCGGCTGCGCCATGTGCATCGCCTCCGGACATCCGCTGCATCCGCTGCGCAAGGTGGAGTCCGGCGCGCGTTGTACTTGGTTCATTCCGGCCGCCACGCCCGTCGCGGCACGCAAGCAGTGGATTGCCGGCAGCCTCAAGCCGGCCGGCACGGTGCGGGTGGATCCCGGCGCGGAGGCGGCACTGCGGCGCGGTCGCAGTCTGCTGCCTGCGGGGGTTACTGCAGCGGAAGGGCAGTTCGAGCGCGGCGATGCCGTGGACGTGCTGAGCGCTGAAGGACGGGTGCTGGCACGCGGCCTGACGGCCTATTCGCGCACCGATGTGCTGCGCATCATGGGCCGACGCAGCACCGAGATTGAGCAGCTGGTAGGCTTCCGGGGGCGCGATGAAATCATCCATCGCGACGATCTGGTGCTGCGCGGCGGCGAGCAAGACAGCGGAGAGCAGGGCTCATGAGCGCGGGACAACTGGCCGAAGCGGGAACGATCGATCTGGCCGCGATCATGCAGGCGCTGGGTCGCGATGCCATGGCGGCGCGAACTGCGCTGGCACAGTCTTCCGGTGAAACACGCAATCGCGCGCTGCATGCGGCGGCGCAGGCGATTCGCACGCAGGCCGCCACCATACTGGCCGCGAATGCACGCGACATGGAGGCGGCGCGGGCGCGGGGATTGAGTGCGGCCATGCTCGATCGGCTGCAGCTGAACGAGAAACGCGTGGAAGGCATGGCTGCCGGCATCGAGCAGATCGCGCGGCTGGCTGATCCCATCGGTGCAATCAGTGCCGAGTGGACTCGTCCCAACGGGCTGGTGATCCAGCGCGTGCGCGTGCCGCTGGGTGTGATCGGCATCATCTACGAAAGTCGCCCCAATGTGACTGCCGATGCGGGTGCGCTGTGCCTGAAGTCCGCGAATCCGGTGATCCTGCGCGGCGGCTCGGAGAGCCGCTTCTCCAGTGCGGCGATTCATGCCGCCCTCGTGGCGGGATTGAAATCCGCAGGGCTTCCGCCGGCGGCAATCCAGCTGGTGCCCACCACTGACCGCGCGGCCGTGGGCATGATGCTGGCGGGGCTCGACAGTCAGATCAATGTCATCGTGCCGCGCGGTGGCCGCAGCCTGGTGGAACGCGTGCAGAAAGAGGCGCGAGTGCCCGTCATCGGTCATCTGGAAGGGCTGTGTCATGTTTACGTTGACCGCGATGCAGATCCGGACATGGCGCGGGAAATCGTGGTGAACGCCAAGTTGCGCCGCACGGGTATCTGCGGCGCCGCCGAGACCTTGCTGGTGGATCGACATGCCAGCGCGGATGTACTGCCGGCGCTGCTGCGTGCGCTGGCCGATCGCGGCTGCGAGCTGCGGGGCGACGCCGCGTCGCAGGCCGCCGACGCACGCGTTAAACCGGCCACCGAGCAGGACTACCGTACCGAATATCTGGATGCCATCATGTCTGTGCGGGTGGTGGATGGTGTGGCAGGTGCCATCGAGCACATCGCGCACTATGGTT
>DATNCK010000433.1:0-2260 GCA_035571575.1 Steroidobacteraceae bacterium
TCTATGGAGCCGCGCGAGGCTTCGGTCAGCAGCTCCAGCTGCCATGAGATGAAGCAAGTGTTCGGATCCAGCTCTGTCAGTACTGGCACGGCGCTGTAGTCCGCCTGCACCGTCAGTTCGCCCAGAGCCTGCAGCTCGCCAAACATGCGCAGCGGATCGTTGCCACGACCCAGCAGCTCGGGCAGGGCCTTGAAGCTGATTTTCCAGCGGCGCAGTCCGGCGACATCCGCGGCGGGCGCCGGTGCGGTGGTGCTTGCGGCGACTGCAGCCATGGGCGCGGCAGGCGCCGACGCCTTCGGCTTGGCGGCCGCGCCGCCCTTCTTCTGCTCGTCGATGATGCGCGTGAATTCGTTGCGCAGCGCATTTGCAGCGGCCGGATCGAAAGACTGCTGCTTCTGGATGGCCGACAGCATGCCGCGGATCTGATCCACGGACTGGAGCAGGCCCTCGCATATGGGCGCCGTCACCTCCATACGTCCGGCGCGCAGCTCATCGAGCAGTGTTTCGAGGGTGTGGGTGAACGACGCCACCTCGTTGAAGCCGAACATGCCGGCGCCGCCCTTGATGGAATGCGCGACGCGGAACACGGTGTTCACCGTCTCGGGATCGGCCGCACCCGGCACCAGCTGCAACAGCGCACTTTCCATCGAGTCGAGCGCTTCGAAGCTCTCGACGAAGAACACCTCGTGGAATTGATCCAGCTCAATGCCCACCGGCGTCTCCCTGGTCCAGATACGTATTCAGATGCAGCGCTTCGGTCACCCCAAGCAGCCGACTGCTGCGCAGCAGCTCCGGTGACACGGCGGACCAGTTCAGGGACTTGCCGCGCGCGGCATGGTGCCGGGCAAAGGCAATCAGCATCTGCAGGCCGGCGGTGTCGATGCGCTCTACGCCACCGCCATCCACCAGCACCTCGGCATCGCCGAAGTCCACGGCCAGCAACTGGAACAGCATGTCGTTCGCATCGCGCAGCGTGAAGGTGGATTCGAGTTTCAGGCCGGCCCGCTGCGGCGCCGTTGCAGGCGCGGTGGCCACGGTAACCGGCTGCAGTGATTGCGCTGCGGGCGCGACGACCGGCGCGTTCGCCGTGACAGCCACAGATGCGTCGATCTCGAGCACCGCAGGGGCCTGCACAGGCTCTTGCGCGCGCCCGACCGGCCGCTTGCCGGCCTTGCGTGAAGCGGCTCGTTTTTGTTTCGTGGCCGGCTTACTGCGTGGGCTTTTCATATACCTAGTCCGGCGATCAGGTCATCGACATCGTTCTGGTCGACGACGGCGTTGGCAGTGACGCCGGGAACCGCCGGACCCTCGAGCTTGCCCGGGGAAACTGCGGCGATGGTGAGCGGCACCCCGGAAATCCTCGCCAGCTCATCCAGCACGACTTCCACCTCACCGATCAAGGCGCGCACGCCATTGAGGATCTGACCCGTGAGATCCTGGAATCCCTGCGCCAGCATTACCTCGGAGAGATTCTTGCGCACACGGTCGGCACTGCCCTGGACATCGCCGAGGAAGCTGCGGATATCGCTGTGCGAGCGATTGTCCAGCGTCTCGGCCAGCGTGCGCGCATCGCGCGCCGTCGCCTCGGCCAGCGGCGCCGTCTGCTCGATGAGATCGAGCGTCCGGTGCACCGCTTCCTCGGTCATTTTCAACACATGATCCAGGCGCAGCCTGGCATCGGGAATTTCATGGGCCGCCAGCGTCGCGATGCGCGAATCGAGCTGGAAGCGCGCCAACGCGTCCGCCAGCGACTGCGACAGCCGGGCGATACCGGTGCGCATCGACAGTTCACGCTCGGAATTCAGTTCGCCGAGTAAATCCTCGAAGGCGGCCTCATCGCCGGATGCGTAGGCGTGATTGAGCTTCGCCATTGCACCGCGATATCTCGAAACGAAATGGGCAACAGGCATGGCTTATCCCGCCGCCTGGGTGGCCAGGATCTTGTCGATCTTTTCCTTCAGCGTCTGCGCGGTGAAGGGCTTGACCACATAGCCGTTGACGCCAGCCTGCGCGGCTTCGACGATCTGCTCGCGCTTGGCTTCGGCGGTCACCATCAGCACCGGCAGCTTCTTGGTCGCCGGATCACCGCGCACTTCCTTCAGCAGCTCGAGTCCGGGCATGCCGGGCATGTTCCAGTCGGTGATCAGGAAGTCGACGTCCCCCGCCTTCAACACAGGCAATGCCGTCTTGCCATCGTCGGCCTCGGCAATGCTCGTGTATCCCAGGTCATTGAGGAAGTTCTTGATGATGCGGCGCATCG
>DATNCK010000434.1:0-4239 GCA_035571575.1 Steroidobacteraceae bacterium
CGTACGCGGAACCGCGCCGGGCATGTTGGTCACGCAGTAATGCACCACGCCCTCGTCGATGAATGTCGGCGCGTCGTGACTGGTTGGCCGGCTGGTCTCGAAGCAGCCGCCCTGGTCGATGGCAATGTCCACCAGCACGGACCCCGGACGCATGCCGGCAACCATGGCTCGAGTCACCAGTCTTGGCGCCGCCTCACCGCGGATCAGCACCGAACCCACCACTACATCGGCAGCCTGCACGAGGCGCTCCACGGCATCGCGTGTGGAGTACTCGGTTTTCAATCCATGTCCGAACTCGGCTGCAAGCTGCCTCAGTCGTGGCAACGAACGATCGACGATGGTCACATCCGCGCCCATGCCTACCGCCATCTGTGCCGCGTGGCTGCCCGCCACGCCGCCACCCAGCACCAGCACGCGCGCGGGCAGCACACCTGGCACGCCGCCGAGCAGCAGGCCGGCCCCGCCCTGCGCCTTCATCAGGCACTGCGAAGCCACCGCGATCGACATGCGGCCCGCAATCTCACTCATGGGCGCCAGCAGCGGCAGAGTGCCGTCGGGCGCGGTGATGGTTTCATAGGCGATGGCCGTGACACCCGAGGCCATGAGATTTTCGGCCTGGGCGCGATCGGCCGCGAGATGCAGATACGTGAACAGCGCCTGTCCATTCCTGAGCCTGCGACACTCCTGCGGCTGAGGCTCCTTCACCTTGACGATGAGCTCAGCGCGCGCGAACAGCGCCTCCACATCGGCATTGATGCGCGCACCAGCGGCAAGGTATGCCGCGTCATCGAAGCCCGCACCCTCGCCGGCGCCAGCCTCGACTTCGACTTCGTGGCCTGCTGCTGTCAGCTCGCGCACACCGGCGGGCGTCAAGGCGACACGGTACTCGCGATTCTTGATCTCCCGCGGAACAGCTATGCGCATGACGACACCGAAGCATCAGGAAAGTGGCGATCGTCCTGCCGATCCGCATGCGCGGTCAATCGGGAATTTCGAGACGCTGCGTGTCAGACGACACCCGGACAAAAAAAAGCCCCGTCAGAGACGGGGCCAAAATATAACGTGGAAACGGGGGGTCTTGTTCCACGACTATCGAGACGCAAACAGTGAAAACACTGTCTGGCTCGGAACAAATATTACCTCAGTGACGACTTCAACGTAATGACAATTTTATTGTTGCGTGTCACAAACCAGACAGCCTGCCAATACTGTCGTCGGCAACCAACAGTCCGGGCCTGCCGAGCTGCGCATGCTGCATGGCAATAGCCTCATCCTCACGCCGCACGGCTTCGCGCAGGAAATTCAGCAGCGGCGCTGCCTCGGGCGAACGGCCCCGTTGACCTATCATCATTACGCGGGCGACAGGATCAAAAACCGGCCCGCAAGCCAGCACACGGCCGGCGCGCATGTGAGCCGCGATCTCGATGTCGAAGAACAATCCGACGCCCTTGCCAGCCAGAATCATCTGCAGCAGCACATCCATGAAAGGCGGGCGTCCCGCAATGTGCGCAGGCGACACCCCCTTGCGCGCGAATTGCTCCATGGTCCATTGCGTGAAACGGAAGTGATCTGGCAGCAGGAGGAAGGGCAGGTCATTCAGTTGGCGCTGCCCCTGCAGGATGGGCCGCACCAGCTTGGGCGAGCCGTAGAGTGAACAGGTGATGCGCGAGATCACCTCCGCATCCATGCTGTCGGCGTAGTCCGGCAGCCCGCCGGTGAACAGCAATACGTCGGTTTCACCGCGGCGCACGGCACTGGTGCCGTCGAGGGTCGGGGAAAAGGATACGAATTCCAGTTCGATATTCGGGTGCGCCTCCTGGAAGCGAGCCAGACCCGGTTTGATCCGGCGATCCATCAGCAGCGGACCGACACAGACCCGCAGGTGGATGGGCGCTGCGGCCGGTACGCGACGTCGCTCGGCAGCCAGTGCGCTCTGCGCCGCCACCAGTTCGCGGGCGCGATGCAGGAAATTGCGGCCCTCATTGGACAATTCCGAGGTAGCGCCCCGGCGCCGCTCGAAAAGCTGGTATCCGAGATAACGTTCCATCGACTTGATCTGCGAGCTGACCGACGGCTGACTGATGCCCAGCCGCTCCGCAGCGCGACGGAAGTTTCCGTCCTCCGCGACAGCCACGAAAACCTCGAGCTTGCGAAATGTAAGCGCCATGACCCCTCCCTCTGACTTTGTTATGACAGCGCGCTAGCGATTGAGACCGTCTGCGCCCCGCTTGATCCAGACAATCAGCTATCACCAAGCATTCATGCAACAGATCAGGGGGTTATTCGTCTAATAGTAGTGGGGCTATTAGTTGTACAGCAATCACCTCCAATTGTATTTTATTTTATTTAATTTATTATCTTGGTATGGATTCATTTCCGCCTGAAGTAAGACAGCGCACCCGTGGTCGACCACCACGAAATACTTCCCTGCGTGAACACATCCTCGATGCAGCGCAGCTGCAGCTCTCCGAGCGGCCGACGTCGCGGGTGAATTTGCGCGATATCGCACAGCGCGCAGGGGTCACTGCAGCCCTATTGAACTACCACTTCGGGGATGTGGATGGCCTGATGCGGACGCTGTTGCAGGAACGCGCACAGCCACTGTGGCGGACACTGTTCGACTCCCCAGTGGCGGGAGCAGGTTCGGCACTGATGCATTTCCTGCAGCGCTGGACCGCCACACTGCTGCGCCACCGCTGGCTGCTGCCCTGTCTGTTGCAAGCTCCCCCGCAAAGCCAGGCCCGCTGGGGCGCACAGTTGCTGCAACTCGTGCAACAGGCGCAGCACGACGGCACTCTGCGCCCGGATCTGCCGGCGGACTACATCACTCTGCTGCTGTTGTCGGTCGGAGCGCTGCCCCAGCTGGCCGCCACTGCACTCGGCTGCGGTATCGCCATGCCGGGCGAGGCCTCCGCCGCCTCGCAGCTAACGCTGCAACATCTGGCGCTGCTGCAGGAAGGCATCGGTGCGCGAGGCTCGCGGGGAAGCCCCTCGCGGCCAGCGAGCTAGAGTCCCCGCCAGGATTCCACGTCGTAGCCAAACTGCTGGAAGTCCCGCTGGTAGAGCTGCTGCACGCGCGCGGCCAGCGCTGCGGTGTAGACCGGGGCTTCATCCTTCGGGCTCACGTTGCGCTGAGTGGCCAGGATGCGTTCGATCGCAGGCCCGGTGAGTCCGATGCGCGCGAAGATCTGACGCAGGCCTTCGCCGAACTCCCCTTCCATGCGGAAGCACCGCTCGTAGCGCACGTCGTCCATGAGCAACACCTGCACCTGGTCATCCCAGTGATGATCGCGTGCACCGGCCGGCTGGCTCTCGACGTAAGCCAGGAAGGTTTCGAAGGGAATGGCGCTGCCCTCGGCCCCGCCCGGCAGATCACTGCGTCGTGCAAACGCACGCAGCCGGCCCAGCTCGCGGCGCCGGATGCTGCGCGAATAACCCTTCTCGTGCCCGTAGGCAAACTTGTTCTGCCAGGCTGAGCGCAGCCTTGCGTAAGGATTGCGCACGAAGCAGTAGAAGGCATATTCACCGGGAAACCGGAACGCATGCGCATAGTCGCGGATGCGCGCGAACTGGAATTCACGCGCCTTCTTGAAGAGCCGGTACCGCCCTTCGGAAGGGTCGATGATGCCGAGGACTGCACGCATGCCCTCGGTCAGCGCCTGGCGGAAACTCTTCGTGCCCACCTTGGGATTCAGCACGACCACGGTGCGCCGCTCCCGGTTGACATAGGTCTTGAACGGACTGAAGTGCCGGCGGCCCAGAATGCGGAAAAAGCCTGGCCAGCCGGGCGCGGGTGGCCGGGGCTTCGGATCGATGGGCATGAAAGCATCCTATCGGCTGGCGGTTTCGTGGTACATAGCAGCTCGGATTAGGGAGGTTCGCGCCATGGCATTTATCGTGTTCCTGATCGTCATCGCCCTCGTCATCTTCTTTGGCGTCGGCGTGTACAACGGCCTGGTGAAGTCGCGCAATGGCTTCAAGAACGCCTTCGCGCAGATCGATGTGCAGCTCACGCGCCGCAACGATCTCATCCCGAATCTGGTGGAGACCGCCAAGGGATACCTGAAGCACGAGCGCGAAACGCTCGAAGCGGTGATCGCCGCGCGTAATACAGCCGTGGCCGGCCTGAAGGCGGCTGCCGCGGATCCCGGCAGCGCCAGCGCGGTGGCGCAGCTCTCCGGCGCGGAAGCGGGACTGTCCGGCGCCATGGGTCGGCTGTTTGCGGTGATGGAGTCGTAT
>DATNCK010000435.1:0-12118 GCA_035571575.1 Steroidobacteraceae bacterium
ATCCCTGGTGGCCGGCGTTGTGGGTACGCGAAGTCATCAGCGAAGGTGGCTCTTTGCGCGATCTGCTGCTGCAGCGGGTGCTGCCGGAGTTCATCCGCGCGTTGTCGCAACGATTCGATGCGGCCCAGAAGCGCGGCCTGCTCAATGCGCGCATCGATCCGCGCCTGCTGGTGGTGTCGGTGATCGGGCTCACCCTGTTTCCAGTGGCCGGTGCGCCGATCTGGCGGCAGGTGCTGGACGCTGAGGATCTCTCTTTGAACGACATCCGCGCGCATGCATTGGCGCTGCTCACGGGTGGCATGAAGGTGAAATCATGAAGACCGTCTGCGCACTCGTGCTGGCCTGTGTGCTGCTCGCTGGCTGCGGCCATTCGACGCCGCGCGCGCTGGGCACACTGGAATGGGATCGCATCACGCTGCCGGCGCCTGCCGCGGAAAAGATCATCGCCATCGAGGTGCGCGAGGGCGAGGCCGTGCCCGCGGGCAAGGTGCTGGTACGGCTGGAAGCCAATGGCACGCAGTCGCAGCTGGCTGCGGCGGCCGCCGAACAGCGGCGCAGCGATGCCGCGCTGGCGGAACTGAAGGCCGGCCCGCGGCGCGAGGAGATCGCTCGCGCGCAGGCCGCGCTGAATGCGGCACAGGCGCAACAGGTGGACGCCGCCGCGCAGCTCAAGCGACTAGAAGAGCTGGTGAAGCAGAAGCTCATCCCCCAGGCCGATGTGGATCGGGCACGTGCTGCCGCCGACAGTGCCGCGGCGCAGGTCCGCTCGGCGCAGGCGGCATTGCTCGAGCTCACCCGCGGCACGCGGGGAGAGCAGATCGCGCAGGGCGCGGCTGCGGTTCAGGCCGCGACTGCGCAGACCAGTGCGCAACGCGTGCTGTTCGACAAGCTCACGCTGGTGGCGCCGCGCGCCGGTGTGATCGACAACCTGCCCTACAAGCTCGGCGACCAGGCGCCGGTGGGTGCACCGCTGGTGGTGATGCTGGCGGGCGATGCGCCTTATGCGCGCGTCTACGTTCCTGAGGCATTGCGGGCCGGCGTGAAGGCGGGAACTCGAGCGCAGGTGCATGTCGAAGGCAACGATCACATCTGGTCCGGCACGGTGCGCATGATCCGCAGCGATCCTACTTTCACGCCCTACTACGCGCTGACGGGTCAGGATGTTTCGCGGCTGAGTTATCTGGCCGAAGTGCAGCTCGCCGCCGATGCCCGCGACCTGCCGGCTGGGCTGCCGTTGTGGGTGGAATTCACGCCGTGAACACGGTTGGCGCAACGCCCGCCGCCACTGATGTCGCCATCCGCGCGCGAGGCCTCGTGAAGCGCTTCGGCACGCTCACGGCAGTGGATCACGTCGATCTCAATGTGCCGCGCGCCAATGTCTACGGATTCCTCGGACCCAACGGCTCGGGCAAATCCACCACCATCCGCATGCTGTGCGGGCTGCTCACGCCCACCGCGGGCGAGATCCAGGTGCTGGATCTGAAGATTCCGCAGCAGGCCGAAGCGCTGCGGCTGCGCATCGGCTACATGACGCAGAAATTCTCGCTGTTCGAAGATCTGACGGTGCGCGAGAACCTGGAATTCCTCGCCGCTGTGCTCGGCGTGCCGAAGGCCGAGAGCAGGCGACGCATCGAGGAATTGCTGGAGCAGTACAACTTCGCCGATCGTCAGAAGCAGCTCGCGGGCACGATGAGCGGCGGACAGAAGCAGCGCCTGGCGCTGGCCGGCGCCGTGATCCACAAACCCGAACTGTTGTTCCTCGACGAACCCACCAGTGCGGTGGATCCGGAATCGCGGCGCGACTTCTGGGAGAAACTGTTCGATCTGGCGGATGCGGGAACCACGCTGCTGGTCTCCACGCATTACATGGATGAAGCCGAGCGCTGCCATCGCATCGCCATTCTGGATCATGGGCGGCTGGTGGCGGACGGCACGCCAGGCGAACTGACGGCGGCGCTGGTGGGTCGCAGCCTTGTGGTGCACGCGGCGGCGCCACGACGGGCGCAGCAGGTGATCACCGCCATTGCTGGCGTGCTCAGCGTGGCGCAGATCGGCAATGCGCTGCGTGTGCTCTGCGCGGACGGCAACGCAACCAGCGAAAGCATTCGCGCGAAACTGCGTGAGGCGGCCATCGAGGCCACCATCGAGACCGGCACGCCGAACCTAGAAGACGTGTTCGTGGCAAGTACCGGTCAGCGCGGCAGGCCCGCCGCAGAGCGTGCCGCATGAAGTGGCGCCGGCTGTCCGCCGTGATGGTGAAGGAAGTGCGGCAGCTGCGGCGCGACCGCATCACGCTGGCGATGATCCTCGGCATCCCCGTGATGCAGCTCATCCTGTTCGGCTACGCCATCAATCTGAACCTGCGTGGATTGGTCGCGGGCATCGCCGACCAGGCCAACACCAGCGCCTCCCGCGCGGTGGTGATGGACATGGTGGCCTCTGGTGTCATCACGCCGGGACTCTCCGCCACTTCGCCGCAGCAGTTGAGCGATGCACTGCGCCGCGGCGAGATCAGCGTGGGGGTGGTGATTCCGCCCGACTTCGAGGCCCGGCGCTTCGAGGGGCGCGAGGCAGTGCAGGTGCTGGTAGATGGCAGCGACACCGTCGTGCAGGGCGCGGCTGCGCAGCTCGCACAGATGCCGCTGAACGCAGCCATGAAGAACGCGACCGCCACCGGCCCTGCAACCGGACAGATCAGTGTGGTCAGCTTCTACAATCCGCAACGACGCTCGGCGCTGAACATCGTGCCGGGACTTATCGGCGTGATACTCACCATGACCATGGTGCTGTTCACCGGCGTGGCCATCGTGCGCGAGCGCGAACGCGGCAACATGGAACTGCTGATCGCCACTCCCGTGAGCCGCGCCGAACTGATGGTGGGCAAGGTGGCGCCCTATGTGCTCATCGGCCTGCTGCAGACCACCGTGGTGCTGGCATTGGGCACGTGGATCTTCGGCGTGCCAGTGGCCGGCAGCCTGCTCGACGTCTACGCCGCGGCCATGCTGCTGATCATCGCCAACCTGTCGCTGGGGCTGCTGATCTCCACGCGCGCGCAATCGCAGTTCCAGGCCATGCAGATGACCTTCTTCGTGTTCCTGCCGTCCATCCTGTTGTCGGGATTCATGTTCCCCTACGCAGGCATGCCGCGCATTGCGCAGTGGATCGCGGAGGTAATGCCGCTGACGCATTTCCTGCGATTGATCCGCGGCATCATGCTGCGCGGCGCCTCGGTGGCGGAGCTGTGGATGGATGCACTGGCGCTGCTGGCCTTCATTGCGGTGATGATGACCACCGCCATCCTGCGGTTCCACAAGCGGCTGGATTAGCACACACGGGCCTGGCGCAGCGCGTCATTGCAAGTTCCTAGAACCAGTTGTACCATGGGTACACCTGGTACATATAGGTCCTGCACGCGATGGAAATCACCATCGACATCGAAAGTCCGCAGCCCCCGTTCGAACAGCTGATCGAGCAGATCAAGGCTGCGGTCACCGCCGGAGTGCTGAAGCCGGGCAAGGCGCTGCCCTCCATCCGCCAGCTCGCGGTCGATCTCGAGCTCAACAGCAAGACGGTGGCCAAGGCCTACAAGCTCCTCGAACGCGATGAGGTCATCGAAGCCAAGGGCTATCGCGGCACCTTCATCCATCCCCAGGCCAAGGCCAACTGCAAATTCGACCTGCAGGAGTGGACGGCGAAAAAACTCGTCGCGGCCATCGATGAGCTGCGCGAAGCCGGCGTAACCGATTCGGAAATCCGCAATGCATTCGCCGGGGCAATCAACCGGCAGGCAACGGAGAGGTGAGGTTGTGATGATCGAGGTAGTTCTGTTTCTTGGGGTGTTCACGCTGCAGATCGTGGCAATCTCGGTGCTGATTCCTGTGCGGTTCACACGCCGTATCCGAAGCGACCTGGCGAGCATTCCTGCCTCACGTCTTGCCGAGGTGTATCCGGGCGTTGACGTCGCTCGCTCTTATGAACGCATTCTCACTCGATACCGTGTGACGAACCGGGTCGTCGCCGCACTGGGCCTGCTGCTGCTCGGCTGGTTCCTGAGCTACATGCAGCGACCGGAGTGGAGGGAAGGCGCCGTGAGCGGCATCGTCACCGCCTACTTTTTTCTGCAGAATTTTCCGCTCATGCTGATCGCCTGGCTGGTGCGCAGATTCAACGTGGTGCACAAGCGCTCGCTGCCGGAAGCGAAGCGCAAGGCCATGCTTCAGCGCCGCGGCTTGTTCGACTTCGTGTCGCCGCTTCAGATAGCCCTGGCCGCGCTGGCCTATCTGCAGTTCGTCTTGTTCGTGTTCTATATCGCGCGCCATCCGTTTCCGGGGTTTGCCGGTCCATTGGTCAACATCGTCATGGTCACGCTGATGGACTTGATGCTTGCCAGCGTCGTGTACTGGATGATGTACCGCAGAAAGCGGGGGCCGCTCGAGACGCATGAAAACCGCATGCACGTCACCCGTTTCGTGGCCAGAAGCTACGCCTACATGTGCATCCTCATTCCCGTCTTCCTGTCGTTTTCCTTCGCCCGCAAGCTGCTAGATCTGGAGACATGGGGCCCATTCGAGAGCAGCCTGTCTTTTCTGGTCCTCATGCTGGTCATGCTGCGTGTTCAGGGGCCTTTCTCCAGAGATGCCTGCTCCGCGACTGCCGCGCCTGTGCTTTAAGCAGCAACTCCATGGCTCGCTGGATCCCGCTGGCGTTGATCTCTGTATTGCCGGGGGTTCTTCCGGGACAGGCTGATGCGCTGCGCGCTGCATTGACGCCATACGTGAATGGTGCTTCCCTTCGAGGCACTTACCAGGAGATCACCATGGCTGAAAAACATGCGAGCGTGCATTGGGACGGTGCGGGCAAATCCGGCACCGGCAAGATCAGCACCGAAACCGGCGCGCTGAAGGATTACCCCTACGGGTTCGCCAGCCGTTTTGGCGATGATCGTCACGGCACCAATCCCGAGGAGATTCTCGGGGCCGCGCATGCCGCCTGTTTCACGATGGCGTTTTCATTCGCCTGCGACGCGCAGGGCATTGCCACGAAAACCATCGACACCACCGCCGCAGTGCGGCTGGTACAACAGGGCGGCGGATTTGCCATCGACCGCATCGCGCTCACACTGAAGGCTTCGGTTCCGGGCATCGACGATGCCAAGTTCCAGCAGATCGCCAAGACGGCCAAGGAAAGCTGCCCGCTGTCGAAGGCGTTGGCCAGCGTTCCGGAGATCACCCTGGTCGCGACGCTGGTTGCGTAGCAACGCGGTGCTTGAGTAGGGTGGCGGGCATGAGCATAAGCCGAATCACTGTCGCGGCCCTGGCCCTGCTGGGTGGTGCATCCTTGCTGTTGGCGCAGCAGCAGCCGGGCCCGCCGCAAGGCCCACCCGGCGGTCGCGGACCGGGTGGTGGCCCGCCTGGTGGCGGCCCGCCGGGCGGTCTTTTCCTTCCGCCGTACTACACCAACAAGAGTGCGCCACTGGGCGGCGTGGATACGGCCGCGGCCGATCGCGCCTGCACGACACAGGGACACGCGAAGCTGGTGTGTCTGGCTGATCTGTTGAAGAAGGGCATGGCTCCGGAGCTGCTCGCCCGTCTGCAGCTGCCCTACTCGGTGCAGGATGGCAGGAAATGGAGCAACTTCCCGCCGATGGTTTATCACAACCGTATCGGCGTCACGCTGGCGGAGTTCTCGCCCACGCAGCTCGCTGTCGTGAAGGCCATCCTCAAAGAGTCCACAGGCATTGCCGTCAACGAAGGCTACGACGAGATCGAGCAGATCCTGAATGCCGACGACTACCTGAAAGAGAACACCGGCCAGAGTGGCTTTGCGTCGGGCAACTTCCAGATGGCCTTCCTCGGCACGCCAGCTGCCAAGGGCGCCTGGCAGCTCTATTACGGCGGGCACCATGTGCAGCTCTCCAGCACCTACAAGGATGGTGCGCTGGCGGGAGCAACCCCTTCGTTCCGCGGCGTCGAACCGTTCACGCCCTTCAAGGAACATGGTCGCGACAACGCTCCCATGGCACAGGAACGGGACGCTTTCGCCGCAGCGCTGGGATCGCTGTCACCGGCAGAGCAGACCAAGGCCCGCCTCAGTCAGACCTTCACCGACATCATCGTCGGGCCGCAGCTGGACAACAATTTCCCGAGCACCAAGGCTGGTGTACGCGCGGGCGATCTGACCCAGGCGCAGCGCGAGCTGTTGCTGCGCGCCATCGACACCTACGTCGGCGATATTCGTCGGCCCGATGCGGCAACCATCCTCGCAAAGTACCGCACTGAACTGGCTGACACGTGGTTGTCCTATTCGGGGACGCCGTCCCTGACCGCTGAAAACGACTACGTGCGCATTGACGGCCCGTCGGTGTGGATCGAGTTCTCGATGCAGCCAGGCCGCACGATACCCGGCGTTCACCCGCATTCTGTGTGGCGGGATCGCAGCGGGGACTACGGCAGCAACAAGTAGCGACGATGTTGCGGATTCTGGGCCGGCGCGCGACCGCGCTGGTCGGTCCTCTGCTCGCCGCGCTGTTTGCGACATTTTCCACGCCCACCGCGGCCCATCCGATGCCGAACAGCGAGATTTCAATCTCGCCCGGCGCCGACAGCGTCGTCTTCGGGATCGCCATCCCTGAACCCGAGCTGCGACTGGCGCTGCCGCAATCCTGGGGACGGACTGCAGATCTGCTTGCCGAACCGCAGCGCTCTGCACTCACGCAATATTTTGATGCGCATTTTTCCGTGCGCACCGCCAGCGGTGCGGCTGTGCCTCATGTCATTCAGTCCATCACGCGCTGGCAGGCGCAGAACCTGGATGTGGGCAAGTATGAAGAGTTGCGGCTCAGAATCACCGTGCCGTCGGCGGCAGGCTTTGATGCACACAACTTCACATTGCACTACGACGCAGTGATCCACCAGGTTCCGAACCACTTCGCACTGGTTTATCTGGACCGCGACTTTCACACAGGCAGAATTGCGGAGGACAAACCGGTGGAAGTCGGCGTGATCCGTTATGACTTCCGGCGCGACGTGACGCCCCCATTCGAAGTCACGCTGGCCTCGGGCAGCATTTGGCGCGGACTCGTTGCTGCCTTGTCGCTGGGCTTTCACCACGTGCTGAGCGGCGTCGATCACCTGCTGTTTCTGGCCAGCCTGTTGATCGTATCGCCGCTGCGCGCCATCGAGCGGCGCTGGTCCCTGTTTCAGGGATGGCGCTACACGCTGCGGCGGTTTCTCGGAATCAGCCTCGCGTTCACCGTAGGCCATTCATTGTCCCTGTTGCTGGGCACGTATGAACTGGTCCATTTGCCGCGCATGCTCGTCGAGATCGCGATCGCCCTATCGGTGCTCATCGCCGCAGTGCACGCCATTCGCCCCCTGTTCTCCGGGAATGAATGGAAGATCGCGGCCGGCTTTGGCCTGGTGCATGGGCTGGCATTCTCGGAGACTCTGTCCGGTGGCGGACTGGACCCGGTGACTCGGGCCTACATCGTGCTGGGATTCAATCTGGGTGTCGAAGGTGCGCAGCTCCTGGCCATGGCCTGCGCCATGCCGCTGCTGTTCGCGAGTCGGTGGCGCGCGTTTAATGTGCTGCGGACAGCCGCCATGGCGTGCGTCGTTGTACTGGCCCTGGTCTGGATTGCACAGCGTGCAGGCTGAGCGCCGTTGATGCACAGTGGCGCCCTGACTCAAGGAATCCCATGGCCAAGTTAAAAAAGACGGGGTCGAAGCCAAAGACAAAAGCCAAGGCGCCCGGCCACCGCATATTCGTGTATCCATTCGGCAAGATCTATCTGGCCTTGCTGCATAAAGCCGAACGCAAGAACCGCACCCGGAAGGAAGTGGATCAGATCATCTGCTGGCTGACGGGCTACACCCAGGCCGGGTTGCAGAAGCAAATCAAGGGCAGCGATGATTTCCAGACGTTTTTTGCCAAGGCCCCGGCGTTCAATCCGGCGGCGAAGCTGATCAAGGGCACAGTGTGTGGCGTGCGCGTGGAAGAGGTGGAGGACCCACTAATGCGGAAAATCCGCTATCTGGACAAGCTGATCGACGAGCTGGCGCAGGGTAAGGCCATGGAAAAGATCCTGCGGCAGCAGGTTTAACCACGGCGGGGAAAAGGCGTCGGCGGGTCCGGCCGGCGGTGGTATCTTTGCCGCCATGGACCACTCCTCGACCGCCACCCAGGTCGCCGTCGATCCCCGGCATATTTCCTACGCGAATATCGTGTACGCGCTGCATGCGCTGACCATAGTCATCGGCCTGGTGAGCACCAAGGTGGTGGCCACCGAATTCGTGTTCAGCGCTCCCGCCATCGTCGCAGTGGTCATGAACTATGCGCGGCGTGGTGCAGTGCGCGGCACCTGGCTGGAATCGCATTTCCGCTGGCAGGTACGCAGCTTCTGGATCGCGCTGGTGGCGCTGGTAGTACTGCGACTGGTGTTCGGACCGCTGTCGTGGGTATGGATCGGCCTGCCCTTCCTGTGGCTGGGCTACGGCATCGTCGGTGCGTGGGCCATCTATCGCGTGGCGCGTGGCTGGCTGGCACTGCGCGACGGCCGCACCATGCCGAGTGAGGCACCTTGAAGCGTACACTCCAACTTGCGGGCATTGCCTTGCTCACGCTTCTGGCATCGGGCTGCGGGCAGAGAGGCGCGCTGTATCTGCCGGATCAGCAGCGCAATGTCGTAGTGAAGCCTGCGCAGGACTCCGACGTTCCCCAAGCCTCACCGATTCCACAGGCATCACCTGCGCCTCCGGCCACACCCGTTCAGAACGCTGCGCCTGCACCCGCCGATGCGAGCACCACGGCGCCAGCCGGTGCGGCCACATCCACTGATACCGATCCACCTCGCCGCAGCAACGCCACGCAGCGCAACTGATGACCGCACCGGCTCCGCCGCCGTTGATTCTCGTCGACGGCTCTTCTTATTTGTATCGCGCCTTTCACGCGCTGCCGCCACTGACCAATTCGCGAGGTGAGCCCACCGGCGCGGTGCTCGGCGTGCTGAACATGCTGCACAAGTTCCTGCGCGAGCACGCGGAGAGCCCCATCGTCGTGGTGTTCGATGCGCCAGGCCGCACCTTCCGCGACGATCTCTTCGCCGAATACAAGGCGAATCGACCGTCGATGCCTGATGACCTGCGCGCACAGATCGAGCCCCTGCTTTCTGCCGTGACCGCGCTGGGCCTGCCGATGCTGCGCATTCCCGGCGTGGAAGCCGACGATGTAATCGGCACACTGGCCTGCCGCACGGCAGCCACGGGTCGCGCGGTGCTGATCTCCACCGGCGACAAGGACATGGCGCAGCTGGTCGATGGCCACATCACGCTGGTCAACACCATGAGCAACACCACGCTCGACCGCGCAGGTGTAAAAGCCAAGTTTGATGTGTGGCCCGAGCAGATCATCGATTACCTCGCATTGATCGGTGACAGCTCGGACAATATTCCCGGCATCGAGAAGGTGGGACCGAAGACGGCGGCCAAGTGGCTGGCCACCTGGAACAACCTTGACGCCATCATCGAGCACGCCGCCGAGATCACCGGCAAGGTCGGTGAGAACCTGCGGGCCGGGCTCGAGACGCTGGCGCTGTCGCGCAAGCTCGCCACCATCGACACCAAGGTGGATCTGCCGACCGATGTGGACTTCGCCAGCCCACGCACGCCGGACAACGCCAAGCTGCGCGAGCTGTACGAACGACTGGAGTTGCGCGCGCTGCTGCGGACTCTTGATGCTGGCGGCACGGGAGGCAGCGGTGACGCAGCAAGCAGCGGCGTACCGAGCGCGGCGCAGGCGACACCTTCCACACCTGCGGCTGCCACCGCGAGCGCGGTCACACCCGCAGCTGCCGCAACACCGGCGCTCATCCGCGACTACGAAGTGATCTTCACCGAGGAAGCCCTGCAACGCTGGCTTGCCGTGCTCGATGCCGCCGAGGTCACGGCCTTCGACACCGAGACCAACAGCCTCGACTACCGCTTCGCGCGCATCGTCGGCATGTCCTTCTGTGTGGAGGCCGGCAAAGCGGCTTACCTGCCACTGGCGCATCGTTACGCCGGCGCACCTGACCAGCTCGACGTGGACAAGACGCTGCTGCTGCTGAAGCCCTGGCTCGAGAACCCTGCGCGCCGCAAGCTGGGCCATCACCTGAAATACGATGCGCATGTGCTGCACAACCACGGCATTGCGCTGGCGGGCATGCAGTACGATTCCATGCTCGAGTCCTATGTACTGAACAGCGTGGCCACGCGTCACGACATGGACTCCGTCGCCAAATTCTATCTGGGCATCGACACCATCAAGTACGAGCAGGTGGCCGGCAAGGGTGCCAAGCAGATCGGCTTCGACCAGGTACCGGTGGAAGCGGCCGCAGAATATGCCGCCGAAGATGCCGATGTGACGCTGCGCATGCACCAGGCCCTGTGGCCGAAGCTGTGCGAAGACCCGAAGCTCAAGGCGCTTTACGAAGACGTCGAGCAACCGCTGTCCGTGGTGCTGCTGCAGATGGAGGAGCGCGGCGTGCTGCTCGATGCGGCGCTGCTGCGCAAGCAGAGCAGCGAGCTCGGCGGCAAGATTCTGGAGCTGCAGACGCAGGCGCACAAGGCCGCCGGTGGCGAGTTCAATCTCGATTCACCGAAACAGCTGCAGCAGATCCTGTTCGAGAAGCAGCAGCTGCCTGTGCTGCGCAAGACACCGACGGGCCAACCCTCCACTGCCGAAGACGTGCTGGAAGAGCTTGCCGGCGACTACGAGCTGCCGCGACTGATTCTCGAATATCGCGGCATGGCGAAGCTGAAGTCCACGTACACCGACAAGTTGCCGGAGCAGGTCGATCCCGCATCAGGCCGCGTGCACACGAGCTATCACCAGGCCGTGGCGGCAACCGGCCGGCTGTCGTCGATGGATCCGAACCTGCAGAACATTCCGATCCGCACCGCGGAGGGCAGGCGCATACGCCAGGCCTTCATCGCGCCTCCCGGTCACGTGCTGATGGCGGCGGACTATTCGCAGATCGAGCTGCGCATCATGGCGCATCTGTCGGGAGACGCCGCGCTGCTGCGCGCCTTTGCGGAAGATCGCGATGTTCACCAGGCCACGGCTGCCGAAGTACTGGGAAAGAATCCCGATGCGGTCACCGCCGAGGAGCGTCGCTCCGCGAAGGCCGTGAACTTCGGATTGATCTATGGCATGTCGGCCTTCGGTCTTGCGAAGCAGCTCGGCATCGATCGGGGTTCCGCGCAGCGCTATGTCGATCTGTATTTCGAGCGTTATCCGGGCGTGAAATCCTTCATGGATCGCACGCGCGCACAGGCGCGTGAACGGGGCTACGTGGAAACCGTGCGCGGTCGCAGGCTGTATCTGCCTGACATCCGCTCGAGCAATCGCAACCTGCAGCAGTACGCGGAACGCAGCGCCATCAACGCCCCGATGCAGGGCACGGCCGCGGACATCATCAAGCTCGCCATGCTGCGCGTGGCGCGCGCATGTGCTGAAAACAAGCTTCCGGCGCACCTGATCATGCAGGTGCATGACGAGCTGGTACTGGAAGTTGCCCGTGACGCAGTGCAGGAAGTGTCCGACATGCTGCGCGAGAAAATGACTGCTGCGGAGCAGTTAGCGGTACCACTGAAAGTGGATATCGGGACCGGCGCGAACTGGGATGAAGCCCATTAAGAAAATGTCACGCAACGACGGAACTTCCCGCGCGCACGCGACTCGAACTTATTGAGCGAAGTAATTCGCTCCCCGCTTCCCTCCCTGAGCGGGCGACTGCCGGGCACCGAGACCTGTCCTGCAGTTACTTTGCCCCGGCGCTAACACCGCCGGGGTTATTTCTTTGCGGACCTCATAAAACGCAGCAATACGGCGCGCGCTTCATCGAGGCCCTGTCCGTCGTGGGCCGAAAAAATCTGGCAGCTCGCTTTTCCCTTTAACAATTCGTTTGCATTTCGCAACGTCTGTTGCGCTTCTGCACGCGAGAGTTTGTCGGACTTGCTCAGCAGCACATGAGTGCTGTCGGCCGGACGCGACGCCCAGGCGAGTAGTCCCAGATCCATTTCCCCGACGCCACGCCGCGAGTCCACGATCACGAACAGCGCAGCGAAACTCTGCCGGGTCA
>DATNCK010000436.1:0-7151 GCA_035571575.1 Steroidobacteraceae bacterium
GGCTGATTTCCCGCGCCTACTTTCAGCTGTCGCGCCCTGGCGAGCAATCGCGGCACCAGTGCATCGGCCACATCGCCGACGGCCACCAGTACAGAGATCGCCATGCAGCGCTCTCCGGCCGAGCCGTAGGCAGCCCCGATCAACGCATCCGCAGCCTGATCGAGGTTTGCATCCGGCATGACCACCATGTGGTTCTTCGCCCCGCCCAGCGCCTGCACCCGCTTGCCCACCGCGGATCCGGTGGCATGCACGTGTTCCGCCACCGGCGTCGAACCTACGAATGAAACGGCCTGCACCTGCCGATGCTGCAGCAGTGCATCCACCGCCACGCGATCGCCCTGCACCACATTGAAGACTCCGCGCGGCAGGCCGGCTTCGGCCAGCAGCTGCGCCAGCAGCAGGCTGGGCGAAGGATCGCGCTCGGAAGGTTTGAGCACAAAGGTGTTGCCGCAAACCAGCGCCAGCGGAAACATCCACATCGGCACCATCACCGGAAAGTTGAACGGCGTGATGCCGGCCGTGACACCCAGCGGCTGGCGCAGCTGCCAGTTGTCGATGCCACCGCCCACATTGTCGGAATGCAGACCTGAAAGCAGCCGCGGCGCGCCGCAGGCGAACTCCACCACTTCGATGCCGCGCGTCACCTCTCCCTCGGCATCCGCCAGCACCTTGCCATGCTCGCCCGTGATGGCCTCGGCCAGTGGCCGGCGATTCTGCTCCAGCAGTTCGCGGAAGCGGAACATCACGCGCGCGCGACGCAGAATCGAAGTGCGCGCCCAGTCAGGAAAAGCCTCCGAGGCCGCGGACACGGCGCGATCCACCAGTGCCGCATCGGCCATCGGCACGCGGGTGACCACTTCACCGGTGGCGGGATTGAACACCTCCGCCTGTCGATCGCCGCTGCCGACTGCGATGAATTCACCGCCTATGAAATGTCTGGTTTCCATCTACAGGGGCTGCGTCTGGCGATAACCCGGATCGCCGGACTCCACCATCTCCGTGGCGCGCCCGGCCCGATACAGCACCACGCGACCGGCACAGTCCTCGCGCAATGCCAGCGCAATGGCGGCAGAGGCGAAACTCTCGACATCGTCGATGACATCCGGCGCGATGCAGTTGACGCGGATCTTCTGCTCCTTCAGGAACGACAGTGCCGTGGTCAGGCGCACGATGCCGGCCTTCGCCGCACAGTAGGCGGGACGATCCTCGGCGCTGAACCCCAGCCCCGCATCAGCCGCCACGTTGACGATGGCGCCACCGCGACGCTTCAGGAATTCGATGGCCTGCCGCGTGACGTGCATGGTGCCCAGCAGGTTGGCGCTGACAATGCGTGACCAGTGCGCGAGCGGATCGCCCTGCAGCCAGGGGCCGGCCACATTGAACACCAGGTCGAGTGCCGAGTATTCACGTGCGGCGCGATCGATCAGCGCCACCACCTGATCCTCCATTGCCACATCACAGCGGTGCGCCAGGGCGCTGCCGCCCGCGCCGCGGATGCTGGCCGCCACCTCGCCGGCCAGCGCGAAATCGATGTCCGCCACCACCACATTGGCCCCCATGGACGCGCAGCGCCGTGCAATGGCCGCGCCCGCGCCCGAGCCGCCGCCGCTCACCAGCGCTACGCGCCGTTCCAGCCGTCGCGGCGCGCCATTGGCGCTGTTCACTGTATCTGTCGGGGGCACGGATCTGGTCTCGTTGGTATGGCCGTGAGGCCAGCAAGCCTAGGCAACCTCTGCACAGGTCGCAAGGAGCGCGTTACGATGTTCGCCGCAATGTCCTCAGAAACTCCAGCGGAGCCCGATCGCGCGCGCTTTGCACGTCATATCGCGCTGAGCGAAATCGGCCTGCAAGGGCAGCGTCGCCTGGCGCAGTCCTCGGTGCTGGTCATCGGCGCAGGCGGACTGGGTTCGCCGGCGGCGTTGTATCTGGCTGCCGCGGGCGTGGGCACCATCGGCCTGGTAGACCACGATCGCATCGACATCAGCAACCTGCAGCGCCAGATTCTCTACACCACTGCAGAAGTCGGCGCCGGGAAGGCTGCGAGCGCACGGGCGCGCCTGCAGGCACTGGATCCGAACCTGCGCGTCGTGGCGCACGAAGTGAAGTTCAGTGCTGCCAACGCGGCCGAACTGCTCGCACCCTACGATGCGATCCTGGACGGCACCGACCGCCTTGCAGTGCGCTATCTGATCAGCGATGCCTGCGTACTGCTGGGCAAACCCCTGGTCAGCGCCGCCATCCATCGTTTCGAAGGCCAGGCCATGACCTATGTGCCGGGCAAGTCGCCCTGCTACCGCTGCCTGTATCCATCGGGCTCGGATGCACTGGTGCCCAATTGTGCCGACGCCGGCGTGCTCGGCGTGCTGCCGGGCGTGATGGGCAGCCTGCAGGCCACCGAAGCCATCAAGCTGCTGCTGGGTATCGGCGAGCCCTTGCTGGGCCGCCTGCTCGTCTACGATGCGCTGTCGCTGTCGTTCGACGAATTCCGCTTCCAGCGCCGCAGCGACTGCGCTGTCTGCGGCGATGCGCCCACCATCACCCGAATTCATTCCGATGAGGATGCCCCTTTGAGCAAGATTGTCGAATGGACGCCGCAGCAACTGGCTGCGGAACTGAAAGCAGGCAAGGAAGAGCAGTTGTTCCTGGTGGATGTGCGCGAACCGCACGAATGGGCCGCAGGCAGACTGCCCGGCTCCGTGCATATTCCACTGGGCACGTTGCAGCAGCGCACCGGCGAAATCCCTGCCGACAGTACGCCGGTGTTCATCTGCGCAGTGGGTGGGCGCAGCATGGCGGCCTGCCGCTACTTCGCCAGCCTGGGTCGCGATGCAATCAATCTGGCCGGAGGTGTGACAGCCTGGACCAGCGTGTATGGAGCGCCGCCGCAGCCCGAGCACGAGCACCACCATTGAATAGAATGGGCTGAAAAACACGGACGGGCCGCAAGTCGCGGCCCCTGTCGTCCATCAGGGCTGGGGATGCAGCCCCACCGAGCGCTCGGCCGAAAGGATGGTGTTGTGCAACAGCATGGTGATCGTCATCGGTCCCACGCCGCCGGGCACAGGTGTGATGAGCGAAGCCTTCTGGCGCACACCCTCGAAATCCACATCACCCACCAATCGGCCGTCGGGCAGGCGGTTGATGCCCACATCGATGACCACCACTCCGGTCTTCACCATCTGCGGCACGATGAGTCCGGGAACACCCGCCGCAACAACCAGGATGTCCGCCAGCATGGTGAACTGCGCCAGATCCTTGGTCTTCTTGTGGCAGATCGCCACCGTGGCATCCTGCTGCATCAGCATCAGCGCCATGGGCTTGCCCACGATGTTGCTGGCGCCTACGACGACCACGTTCTGGCCTTCGATGGGCACCTTCTCGTATTCCAGCAGCTTCTGCACACCGAAGGGCGTGCAGGGCGGAAACACGGTGTTGCCCGTGACCAGGCCACCGACGTTGTAGAGATGGAAACCGTCGACATCCTTCTGCACCGCGATGCGTTCCAGCACATGCGCCACGTTGATATGCGGCGGCAGCGGCAGCTGCACCAGGATGCCGTGCACCAGCGGATCCGCATCGAGTGCATCGATGCGGGCCAGCAGCTCCGTTTCCGGAGTGCTGGCCGGCATGTGGTACAGCTCGGAGTGGATGCCGGTTTCCTTGCAGGCCTGGATCTTGTTGCGGACGTAGACCTGCGAGGCCGGATTGTCACCCACGAGGATGACGGCGATGCCCGGCTGTACGCCGTGCCGGGACTTCAGATTCTCGACGCGTGATGCGTACTCGGCGCGCAGCTTTCGAGCCACCGCCTTGCCATCAATGATCCTTGCCGCCACTCCAGACCCCCGTTAACCGATCAATACCGGTAGTGATCGGTTTTGTAGGGGCCATCCTTGCTTACACCGATGTATTTGGCCTGCTGATCCGTCAGCGTGGTCAATGTTGCGTTCAGTGTCTTCAGCTGCAGACGCGCGACTTTCTCGTCGAGATGCTTGGGCAGCACATAGACACCCAGTGGGTACTTGGCCGTCTGCGTGAACAGTTCGATCTGCGCGATGGTCTGGTTCGCGAAGCTCGAGCTCATCACGTAGCTGGGGTGGCCTGTGCCGCAGCCCAGGTTCACCAGGCGACCCTTCGCCAGCATGATGATGCGCTTGCCGTCGGGGAAGATCACATGATCGACCTGCGGCTTGATCTCGTCCCACTGGTACTTCGACAGCGACGCCACATCGATCTCGTTGTCGAAGTGGCCGATGTTGCACACGATGGCGTTGTGCTTCATCGCCTTCATGTGGTCATGCGTGATCACATGGAAGTTGCCCGTGGCCGTGACGAAGATGTCGGCCTTGTCGACCGCATAATCCATGGTCACCACGCGGTAGCCTTCCATCGCGGCCTGCAGCGCGTTGATGGGGTCGATCTCCGTCACCCACACCTGCGCCGACAGCGCGCGCAGCGCCTGGGCCGAGCCCTTGCCCACGTCGCCGTAACCGGCAACCACGGCGATCTTGCCCGCCACCATCACGTCGGTGGCGCGCTTGATGGCATCCACCAGGGACTCACGGCAGCCATACAGGTTGTCGAACTTGCTCTTGGTCACCGAGTCATTGACGTTGATGGCCGGGAAGGCCAGTTCGCCCTTCTTGTGCATCTCGTACAGGCGATGCACGCCGGTGGTGGTCTCCTCGGTCACGCCCTTGATCTGCTTCAGACGCGTGGAATACCACTTGGGGTCCTTCTTCAGCGTGGCCTTGATCGAGTTGAACAGCTCGATCTCTTCCTCGCTGGTGGGCTTGTCGAGCAGGCTGGCATTGGTCTCGGCCTTGGTGCCCAGATGCAGCAGCAGCGTCGCGTCGCCACCGTCATCGAGGATCATGTTGGCCTGCTCGCCGGGCCACTCGAAGATCTTGTGGGTGTATTCCCAGTAATCCTTCAGCGTCTCGCCCTTCACCGCGAATACCGGCGTGCCCTTCACGGCAATCGCGGCGGCCGCATGGTCCTGCGTCGAGTAGATGTTGCACGAAGCCCAGCGCACGTCGGCACCCAGCGCCTGCAGCGTCTCGATGAGCATGGCGGTCTGGATGGTCATGTGCAGGGAACCGGCGATGCGCGCGCCCTTCAGCGGCTGCGTCTTCGCGAACTCCTCGCGGATCGCCATCAGACCGGGCATCTCGGTCTCGGCGATGTTCAGTTCCTTGCGGCCCCAGTCGGCCAGCGAAATATCGGCGATCTTGTAGTCGGCGTCCTTTCCGGACTTGATGACTGCGCTCATGTGTACCTCTCTATCAACTTGGATTGATTGGAGAGCGCCGTTGAATTTTTCGGATGTCCACCGAGCCTCGCGTCCTTTCAACGCTGCAGCGCTCCTCGGCGGGCTACCGTTTCTCGAAATCAGTTCAGCGTTTGACTCCCGCATCGGCAGCCAGCGCGGCGGCCTTGTCGGTTCTTTCCCAGGTGAAGTCCGGATCGTTGCGACCGAAGTGGCCATAGGCCGCCGTCTTGCGGTAGATGGGACGCAGCAGGTCGAGCATCTGCACGATGCCCTTCGGGCGCAGGTCGAAGTGCTTGGCGATCAGCTCCTCGATCTTCTCGTCGGAAATCTTGCCGGTGCCAAAGGTGGTGGCCATGATGCTGGTGGGCTTGGCCACTCCGATGGCGTAGGAGACCTGCACCTGGCAGCGGTCCGCGAGACCCGCAGCCACGATGTTCTTGGCCACGTACCGGGCGGCGTAGGCAGCAGAGCGATCCACCTTGGAAGGATCCTTGCCCGAGAACGCGCCACCACCGTGCGGCGCCGCGCCACCGTAAGTGTCGACGATGATCTTGCGACCCGTGAGGCCGCAGTCGCCCTGCGGTCCACCCACCACGAAACGGCCAGTCGGGTTGATCAGATACTTGATGTTCTTGCCGACCAGTTCCTTCGGCAGCACGGGCTTCACGATCTCTTCGATCACGGCCTCGGTGAGATCCTTGTGCTCGATCTCCGGATGATGCTGCGTCGACAGCACCACGGCATCGATCTCGGCGGGCTTGCCATCCACGTACTTGATGGTTACCTGCGACTTCGCGTCCGGGCGCAGCCACTTGATCTTGCCGCTCTTGCGCAGCTGCGCCTGGCGTTCCACCAGACGGTGCGAGAGATACAGCGGCAGCGGCATCAGGTCCGGCGTCTCGTTGACGGCATAGCCGAACATCAGGCCCTGGTCGCCGGCACCCTGGTCGAGATCGAGACCCTTGCCTTCATCCACGCCCTGCGCGATGTCGGGCGACTGCGTGTCGTAGGCCACCAGCACGGCGCAGCCCTTGTAGTCGATGCCGTAGTCGGTGTTGTCGTAGCCGATATCCTTGATCACGCCACGCGCCACCGAGTGGTAGTCGATCTTGGCCTTGGTGGTGATCTCTCCGGCCAGCACTACCAGACCGGTATTGCAAAGCGTCTCCGCGGCAACGCGCGACTTTTTGTCTTCGGCCAGGATGGCATCGATGATGGCGTCTGAAATCTGGTCGGCGACCTTGTCCGGATGACCTTCGGATACCGACTCAGATGTGAAGAAGAAGCTGTGACTCATGATTTTGCGACCTGGGATTTTGATTGCGGACGTAATACTAGAGAGCACCGAAAAGAGTTTCGTAACGCTGCCGGAACTGGGCTTCCGTGAACTTGTGATTCTGCGTGCCACGCGATTCTATCTTGAGCGAACCCATCACCGAGGCGATGCGGCCCGTCTTCTCCCAGGACAGGCCGCGCATGAGTCCATGCAGCAGGCCGGCACGATAGGCATCGCCACAGCCAGTAGGATCGACCACCGAACGCGCCGGCGCCGGGGGAATCTGCAGTTTGCCGTCGGCGGTATACACGGTGGAGCCTTGGCCACCATGCGTGACCACCAGCGCCGCCACATGTTTGGTGACCTCGGCTTCCTTGAAGCCGGTACGGTCCGACATCAGGCTCCACTCGTAGTCATTGACGGTGACCCAGGTGGCCTGCTTGATGAATTCTTTCAGATCTTCGCCGCCGAACATGGGCAGGCCCTGGCCCGGGTCGAAGATGAAGGGAATATGTCGCGCCGCGAACTGCGCGGAGTGCTGGATCATGCCGTCGCGCCCATCCGGCGCGACGATGCCGATGGCCACGTCGCCGGCCTCGTCCA
>DATNCK010000437.1:0-25397 GCA_035571575.1 Steroidobacteraceae bacterium
CAATTTCCGACGCAAGCCGCCCCTGCCAGAGGCCGTAATGGATGTCGTTCAGCCCCTGCAACACCACTGGCGCAGGTAGCGACAGCCTGGCGCTGAGCGCGGCGGCGGAGTCGCGGCATCGTTGCAAGGGACTGGTATAGATGGCTTCTGGCTCGTAGTAGCGCGCCACATGGTCTGCGGCACGTAGCGCCTGCTCCCGCCCCTCTTCGCTCAGCGGAATATCCATCTGCCCACGAAAGCGCTTCGGCACTATGCCGGCCACATGGCCGTGCCGCAGCAGCAGGATGCAGGTCATGCAGCCTTGCGCGGCCGCTTCGGCACGAAGGCGAGGAAGCGACGCGAATTGTCGGTGACGATCTTGCGCAGCACTTCGTCGCTGGCACCCGCGGCTTTCAGCTTTGGCAAAAATGCAGTCACCGGCCGCGCATAGGCACGGAATGCGTCGCCAGAAATGAGGATGCGATCAGCGAATCCCGCCTCGATCAATTTCATCACCAGTGGCACGACCTGATCATCGCCGAAGCCACCCTGCCGGTCGAAGCCGACGAACCCACCGCGACGGCAGATGGTCTTGTGCACGTAGAGATTCGGATCATTCAGATTGCCCAGATGCCCGATGCAGACACGCTTCGGATCAACGCCTGCATCCTCGAGAATATCGAGCTGCTCCAGCGCGGATTTTCCCGGAATGCCAGTGTGCGTGAAGATGGGCAGGTTGGTGGCGACATGCGCCTTGCCGACCGCGCGGAACACCCTGCGCTCCAGGGCGCTGATTTCATCCCACGAGCCGATCTCGCCGTATGCGCCGGCTGGATATTCATCGGCCTGTTTGATGAACGCTCGCACCATCTGCTCTTCGCTCATCGACTCGGTCTGCCTCGGATAAAAGGGCTGCGTGTAGAAACCCGCGCCCTTCACCACCGGAAAATCCGCCTTCTCTGCTGCTGCGCGCACGAAAGCAATATCGACCCCCGCACCCTCGAGACCGGCATCGACTATGCACGCCACGCCATCTCGTCTGGCCGAACGCAACTCTTCGGCCATGAGGTCCACATCACGCATGGGATCTGGCCCCTGTGCCGGCGGTGGGCCGGCGGGACGCGTGGACGGTGGGAGACCCTGTGCGGCGAGCACCGCGGCGGAAGCGGCGCGAAAGCGATCGTTGAAATCCGGCCCCAGTGAAAGGTGTTCGTGGAACAGCGTCGCCCCGCCGGCCAACTCTTCGGGCGCGTAGTCCTTGAACAGCGTGCGGATGACGGCACCTTTGGGAAAGGTGGGCGCCTGCGCCGCTGCATTGCCTGAGAATGTCGCAACTGCAGCGGCCATGCCGGCCAGCTGCAAGGCCTCGCGTCGCGTGATATTCGTCATTGAGACCTCATCTTCTCTTGCCTCCCGTATCCTTGCAGAGCATGCCACCTTTCCGCCGCATCGCACACCTGGACATGGACGCGTTCTACGCATCCGTGGAGCTGTTGCGCTATCCGCAACTGAAGGGACTGCCCGTGGTCATCGGCGGCCGACGGCGCCGCGAAGACGATGCGCTGTCGCAGGCGCCGCTGGATCAGATTCCGGTCGAGGCCTTCCCTCTGCTTTCCAGCTATGTAGGGCGCGGCGTCGCAACCACCGCTACCTACGCCGCGCGCCAATTCGGAGTGGGCTCGGCCATGGGGCTGATGAAAGCAGCAAAACTGTGCCCACAGGCCATTCTGCTGCCCGTGGATTTCGACGAGGTGCGGCGCATCTCGCGGCTGTTCAAGCAGACCATCCTCGAGATCGCACCGGTGATGGAAGACCGCGGCATCGACGAGGTGTACATCGATCTCACCGACGTGCCTGGCAGCGAGCACGAAGGCGGTCGCACGCTGGCTCGGCATCTCCAGCAACGCATCTTCGAGGCGACAAAGCTCACCTGCTCCATCGGCGTGGCGCCCAACAAGCTGCTTGCGAAACTGGCCAGCGAGTTCGAGAAGCCCAACGGCATCAGCGTTGTCACGCTCGATGATCTGGAGACGCGCATCTGGCCGCTGGCCTGCCGCAAGGTCAATGGCATCGGACCGCGCACCGATGAAAAGCTGCAGGCGCAGGGAATTCGCACTGTGGGGGATCTGGCCGTACGCGACCGTGCGTGGCTGATCGAACACTTCGGCAAGAGCTACGGCGCCTGGCTGCAGGATGCGAGCTGGGGACGTGACGAGCGCCCGGTGGTCACCGACAGCGAGCCCGTGAGCTTCAGCCGCGAGACCACTTTCGAGCGCGACCTGCATGCCGTGCGCGATCGCGCCGACCTGGGCAGCATCTTCACGCGACTGTGCGAGCAGGTGGCCGGCGATCTGACGCGCAAGGGCTACGCCGGCCGCACCATCGGCATCAAGCTGCGCTTCGATGACTTCAAGAGCGTCACGCGCGATACGACCATCGATGAGGCCACTGCTGATGCCACTGTCATACGCCGCCAGGCTGGGTTGAACCTGAAGCGCGTGGATCTGACGCGACGCATCCGGCTGCTCGGCGTGCGGGTCGGAAAACTGGTCAGGGCCGCAGCCGGGCCTCCGCCTGGGCCATCAGAGTCCTGAAGCGCGGCATCTCGCGCAGCGGATCCAGATCGTTGTCGGTGGCAATCCAGTTCAGCAGCGGGCGCGTCGGGGATTCCAGCACGCGCGCCAGCTGATCCAGCGCCTCTTCCAGATCGCCGTTCAATACCATCACACAAACCAGGTTGCCCTGCAGATTCTGGTTTTCCGGATCGAGGAGCACGGCGCGAGCAACGTATTCACGCGCCCGCTCACGCTCGCCGAGCAGCGCGAGCACACCGGCGCCGTGACCCATCGCCGAGCCATGGCCGGGATCGATCTCGCACAGCCGCTCGATGCGTGCGAAGGCGCGGCGCGCAGCATCGCGCGCAGCGGCTTCATCACCGATGCCCTGATAGCACTGGATGACCTGTGCGGCGGCGTGATAGTCGTTGTCCATCAGCGACGCCGCTTTCTCCAGGCAGTCGATGGCCTCATGGAATCTGCGTGCGCGCGAATAGGCAACACCCGCGGCGCGATTCGCCTCGTAGGATTCGGGATCCAGTCGCAGCGCGATTTGCGCATCGGCGATGGCCCGGTCCAGCTGCCCCCGCGCGCGCATCACATCCGCACGCATGGCATAGGCATCCGCCAGATCAGGAGCCAGAGAGACCGCGCGTTCGGCCGCTTCGCCACCGTCGTCGGCGGAAATGCCGCGGTAGTGCAGACTCCGCAGCGCGTGCGCGAGCAGTGCCCAGGCATGGGCATAGGAGGGATCGATCTCGATGGCGCGACGACACAGGCGGACGATCAGCTCATCGTGCCGCTCATTGCCGCTGATGTAGTACTGCCGGGCCTTCAGATACAGCTCGTAGGCCTGGCTGTTGGCGGTGCCACGATGTTCGATGGCTCGCTTCTCTTCCGGCAACAGTTTCAGTTTCAACGCCTTCACGATGGACTGCGATATCTCGTCCTGCAGCGCGAAGATGTCGGAGAAGTTACGATCGAAGCGCTCCGCCCACACCTGCCCGCCCGTGGCGCCGTCAATCAGCTGCGCCGTGATGCGCACCCGATCACCCGCCCGGCGCACACTGCCTTCCAGCACATGGCTCACGCCGAGCTGGCGCGCGGCGTCGCGTACATCCACGTGTCGATCCTTGAAAGTGAATACGCTGTTGCGTGCCGCCACCCACAGCGCCGACACCTTGCCCAGATCGTTGATGATGTCTTCGCTGATGCCATCCGAGAAATAGCCCTGCTCCGCATCGCCGCTGAGATTGGCGAAGGGCAGCACGGCAACGGAAGGTTTGCCGGGAGCCACTGGCGCGGCGGCTCTGGAGCTGTCGCGCCGCGGTCTTGCGGCTGCGTCTGCGCCGATGAAGCGGTTCACATCGGCAACAAACGCCAGCCAGGCAGGGTCGTTTTCGTCGCCCTGCCAGTGACACAGATCAGCCGTCTGCGTCAGCTCGAACATGATGGGCCGCTCGCAGGGCGCGATCATCGCGGGAACCAGGGTGCCCAGCCGCAGTGCCAGCGCAGCCTCTGCACGTACCCAACGCGATTCCACCGAACGTGCCGACCACAGCACCACCACGGCGCGCGCCTCTCGCAGAGCCTTCTCGGTCACCTGATCATAGGCCTCACCAGAACGCAGTTCGGTATCCCACCAGACATCGAGCCCCTGGCGTTGCAGGGCCTCGGCAAAGCGGCGCGCCTTCGGTTGATCCTCGCGATTGTAGGAAAGAAAGATATCCGGCACGCACAGCCCTTTGCGCTTGTGTCCTTGTACGAATAGTAGCGGGTGGCTCAGACTGGACGCACCCCGCATGAAGAGCTCTTCCAGCAGCACGCACTCGACCTACCACTTCCGCGCCAAGCTGTGGCTCTGGGCGGGCGGCAAGGCCAGCTGGTACTTCATCACGCTGCCGGCGGCCACGTCGCGGGAAATCAGGCTCGTGGATGCCGGTCCGCGCCGAACCGGTTTCGGCGCCCTGAAGGTCGAAGCCACGATTGGCGGATCCACATGGATGACATCCATCTTCCCTTCCTCGCAACTCAAGGCGTACCTGCTGCCTGTGAAGGCCGCCGTCCGGAAAGCCGAAAAGCTGGCGGAGGGAAAGCCCGCCGCCGTGCAGATCGTAGTCAGACGCGCCGGATAGCCGTCGCAGCCGTTACACTGGCGACCATGATGGGGGGAACTCGCTGGTATCGGATCCTTGCACTGCTGTGCCTGCTGGGTGGCGGTCTGTTGGGTGGCAGCCCGCTGGTCATGGCGCAGCACGCTACGGGTTCGGACGTCTTCAGCGGCGAGCAGGCCTTCCAGAACTCCTGCGCCAACTGTCATGGCAAAACCGGCAACCAGATCGCCAATGTCGATCTGGGACATGGCGTGTTCCGCAAGCCTTACAGCGATGCCGATCTGACCGACATCGTCATGAAGGGCATTCCCGGAACTCCCATGCCTGCCACGCCCAGCATGAGTCGTGAACAGGCGGTGCAGATCGTGGCCTATCTGCGCAGCCGCGCGCTGGTAAAGGATGCGGGTGCCGGTGGCGACGCTGCCCGCGGCAAAGCCCTCTTCGCCGGCAAGGGCCAGTGCCTTACCTGCCATCGCGTGAATGGCGAAGGCTCGCGACTCGGACCGGATCTGAGCAAGATCGGGCTGCTGCGCAATTCCGCACAGCTGGCTGTATCGCTGCTGGACCCGGGCAGTGAAGTGCAGCCGACGAATCGTACGTACCGCATCACGACGAAAGGCGGCCAGCGCGTCACCGGCCGTCTGCTGAACCACGACGCGTACAGCGTGCAACTGCTCGATGAGCAGGAGCAGCTGCGCTCGTTCATGCGCGCCGATCTGCGCGACGAGGGATTCGCACCCTCACCCATGCCATCCGTGCGCGGCGCGCTCAGTGATCAGGAAGTGGCCGACCTGGTGCAATATCTGACCTCGCTGCGCGGGGTTTCCCCGCCATGAACGCGCGACTCTTGCCGCTCTGCGCTTTGCTGCTGGCGGCGATGCCGGCCATGGCACAGGTCACTGCCGAGCAGTTGCTGGCGCCGGGCTCCCAACCCGACAACTGGCTGAGCTACTCGCACGACTACAGCAACCAGCGCCACAGTCCGCTCACTCAGATCAACACGCGCAATGTCGACAAGCTCAAGCTGCAGTGGGTATGGCAGGCGCACTCGCTGGAAAAGTTCGAGGCCACGCCGTTGGTGGTGAACGGCGTGCTCTACACAGTGCAGGCACCGAACGATGTGGTGGCGCTCGATGCCGTCACCGGCCGCATCTTCTGGACCTACTCGCACCAGCCTTCGCCCGCGCGCACCTGCTGCGGCCGGGTCAATCGCGGCCTCGCCATCGTGGGCGACACGCTGTTCATGGGCACGGTGGATGCGCATCTGCTGGCCATCGACGCAAAAAGCGGCACACTGCTGTGGAATGCCGTCGTCGCCGATGCCGCCGCGCAGTATTCCATCACCATGCCGCCGCTGGTAGTGAAGGACAAGGTGTACATCGGCACCGCCGGTGGTGACCTGGGCGTTCGCGGCTTCATCGCCGCCTACGATGTGAAGACCGGCAGGCAGGTGTGGAAGTTCTACACCATCCCGGCGCCGGGCGAGCCTGGCAACGACACCTGGACTGGCGACTCCTGGCAGAAAGGCGGCGCCGCTGTATGGAACAACGGCGCTTATGATGCATCGGCCAATCTCGTTTACTTCGGCACGGGCAATCCCGCGCCGGACTGGGATGGTCGCACGCGGCTTGGCGACAACCTCTACAGCGACAGCGTCGTGGCGCTCGACGCAGACACCGGCAAACTCAAGTGGCACTACCAGTTCACGCCGCATGACGAGCTGGACTACGACTCGACGCAGGTGCCGGTACTGGCCGACATCCCATGGCAGGGCAAGCCGCGCAAGGTGATGCTATGGGCCAATCGCAATGGCCTGATGTATGTGCTCGACCGCCTCACCGGTGAGTTTCTGCTCGGCAAGCCCTATGTCGAAGTGAACTGGATGGATGGCTTCGACGCCAAGGGCCGTCCGCATCGCGCGCCGGGCATTGTTCCCACTCCGCAAGGCACACTGGTGCGTCCGCATGTGCATGGCGCCATCAACTGGGCGCCGCCCGCATACAGCCCGCGCACGGGCCTGTTCTATGTCGCGCACTGGGAGCACTCCGGCATCATGGCGATCGAGGGTCAGTTCCCGCAGTCGGTGGGCATCAACGCCCGTCAGACCACCATGGGAGACGTGACGCTGGAGCCTTTTCTCAACAATGACGATGAGGCCCGGGGCGTCATTCGCGCCTACGACCCTGCGACGCTGAAACCGAAGTGGGAGTACAAGCTGGGCAACATCACCTGGGGCGGCGTGCTCTCCACCGCCGGCGATGTGGTCTTCAGCGGCGGCAAGGATGGATACTTCGTCGCACTGGACGCGAAAGGCGGCAAGCTGTTGTGGAAGGCCGCGCTCGGCGGCCAGGTCAACGCCGGTGCGATGACCTATGCCGTAAATGGAAAGCAATACGTCGCGATTGCGGCGGGTGCGGCACTGTTCACGTTCGCGCTGCCCTGAACGACAGGCGTAAATAGACCGCCATCACGGCGCGACTTGGCTCCGCGAAGCTACAGTTGAATCCCGCCAGGTAGGGGTTTCCCTTAGATGTTCAATGCGCTGCAGTCAGACTCACTCGCGGAGTCATACAGCACCCTGCTGCGCAGTCTGCACGCAGGAATCCTGCGGGTGGGCTTTCTCGCGCCCGACGCCACCATTCCGCATGACGCGCCTCATCAACTCATCCTGCCTCTGGATGGAAAGAAGGGTCGCAGCGGCGGCACACTGGTGCTGCAGCTTGCCCCTGACACTGATGCAGCTTCATGCATGCAGTGCATTCGTCCCGCGATAGCCTGTCTCGCTGAAACGTTGAATGCAGCCGGAAGTGCCTTCCGTGACAATGATCTGAAGCTGCTGCGATTGGCCAACGAACTGGATCTCGACTTTCACGACGATACGCGGCTGGACAAGGCGGTCGCCACAGTGGCGCGGCGCATGGGAGTGGATCTCGCGTGGTTTGCCGCACCCCGCTGCCAGCTCAGCGTCGCGGTGCGCGGCAATGATCACGAACTGGACATCGGGCTGCGCAACGAGCTCAGCCGCATGCGTGCACGCGTCGTACCGCTGGCAGGAAAACTGCGGCGTCCGCTGATCATCAACGCCCCCGCTCCAGGTGCGGACCAGTCGGCGGAATGCCGGTTGCTGGTCACGCCGTTGTTCGTCGGACGTGCCCGGCACAATGCCTGGCTGGTGCTGGCCAACCCTTTTACGGCGCCAGCATTCGGCGGCTGGCACCTCCTTGCAGCGCTGACCTTGGGACAGGCGCTGGCGCGCCGTCTCGAGACAGACCTCGATCACCGCACTGGACTGTTCAATCGTGGTGGGCTGGAAGCCGCGATGCAACGCGTCAGGACGCCCCGCGCTGGACTGGTGCTGCTGGACATCGACCGTCTGCAGAGCGTCAATCATCTGCATGGAATGGCGGCGGGCGACGCCGCGATCCTCTCGTTGGCGCGCCTGCTGGCGCCGCCCCTGCTTCCAGTGGATGCATTGGTTGCCAGCACAATGGGCGACCAGTTCGCGGTCGTGCTGCCCGGACTCGAGGCCGCAGAAACTGCCAACCTGGCCGCGCGGATACAGAGCGCGGCCGCCGCCATACAGCCCGGACTGCCTGACGATGCCTCACCGATGACGCTCAGCGCGGGCGTCGTCGAAATCGACGATGTGAAAAATCCCTTCGATCGCTTCGCCATCGATGCCGATGTGGCGCTGAAGCTGGCCAAGGATCGCGGCCGCTCGCGCGTGGAAGTATTCAGTGCAGCGAATTCCACGCTGATCCGGCGCAGCGATGAAGTGCTGGCGGCCGCCGACCTGCGCGAAGCACTGCGTACCGGCGCCCTGCTGCTGTTCGCCCAGCCCATTCGCCTGCTGAACGATCGCAGCGCTGCGCCCGGCTTCGAGTTGCTCATGCGCATGCGCGATGAGTCCGGCGAGATCCTGCCGCCCGGCGAGTTCATCGCCGCCGCGCAGCGCTTCCAGCTGCTGCCGGATCTCGATCGCTATGTAGTCGACGCGGCAATCGATGCACTGACGCCGCACCGCGGACTGCTCACCAGACTGCAGAGCTCCATATCGATCAATGTCTCCGGCCAGTCCCTCACCAACGAAGCCTTCGTCGATCATTTCATCGAAAAGCTGCGGGAGTCGCGCATTCCTGGCGGCCTGATCACGGTCGAGGTGACGGAACAGGCCGCCGTCACCAGCCTCGAACGGGCAGCCGTCTCGATGCGACGCCTGCGCGAGTTACGCTGCGGAGTGGCCATCGACGATTTCGGAACGGGTGCCAACTCGCTGGCCTATCTGCGTTCGCTGCCGGTGACGCGCATCAAGATCGATGGCAGCTTCGTCCGGGACATACTCACCAACAAGCGCTCGGAAGCAGCCGTCAAAGGCATCATGCAGCTGGCGAAGGAATTCCAGCTCGACAGTGTGGCCGAGTACATAGAAAGTGAAGCCGTCGCGCTACGCATGGGCACCCTGGGGGTGCAGCGCGGCCAAGGCTATCTGTTCGGCAAACCCGAACCGCTGGAGCTGGCACTTGAAAAGCTCGGGGAAGAAGAGCGTGCAGGTCTCAGCAAGCTGTTCCAGGAGATCTAGGCAGCGGGCTGCGCACTGCCGTCGAAAACCTTCAGGATGCTCTGGTACTTCTCGATGTACCAGCGGTTCTCATTGTTGTACTTGGGAATCGACACCGGGCGAACCTCGGCACCATCCTGTTTCCACAGGCAGGGGCAGGTTCCTGATTCACCAGCCGTGGTACGGGCTGAAGGACGCAGCTCTTCCAGCTTCACGTTCATCTTCTTCATCACACGATAGAGCTTGCCCACATTCCTGGACCCACCGTTGTAGGAGGCGACCGGGAAGATGCCCAGCACCTTCATGTTGTCGTGGTAGCTCAGCCGGATCTCCGACGGCATCTGCGCCAGATCCAGGTCGAAGAGGCAGATTGCGGCTTTCATCGCATTGAGCAGATTGGTCGCACCGCGCTCGAAGTCAGGATCGATTTTGGCCTCGGGACAACGCTTCACCACCATCGCGTACGTGCCCTTGCCGCGCTTGTTGGTGAACTGCATGGGTCCGATGGCCGCCGCGCGCGACACACTGTAGCGGTACGCCTCTTCCTTCTTCAGGCCGTACTGGCTCAGCACCTCGTTGAAGGCGCCTTCGCCGTTCTCCACGAAGTCTGAATCATCCGTCTGCTCGATCACCGCCAGCGTGGTGATGACCTCCGGGGGCACCACATCGGCGAGCATTTCCCCTGGAAACGCCCTGCCCGGCACCTTGGCCTGGCGCAATTCCGCGATGGCCCGGCGTGCCGTGGCCAGCAGGAAATCCCTGCCGCCCGTGACGAAGGACGGATCCAGCGTGTCCTCGGTGAAGGGCAGATACACAATAGGGGTAGCGGTGCTGGCCACTTCCCGCCAGCGCTTCTTCTTCAACAGACCGCTGTCGAATACGGGGAACTTGCGCCCATAAACCTTCAGCGGTTCGCCGTTCTTCGAAAACGAGAACATCAGTCGCTCGGCGCCAGTGCCCTTGACATGCCTCGCCTCGATTCCCGGCGTCCGCAGGATGAAAGGCAGGGGCTTGCCGCCGGGCTTCCACTTGATCGGAGGCCGCGGAATCTCGATGTGCACGATGGTCCACTCCATGTGCGCCTCGCTCCACAACGCGAAGGCCACAGGCCGTCCGCGCAGGGTTTCCTTTTTCCCCTGACCGGTGAATACGTATTCGAGCTTGACGTCACGCAGCAGCGTCTGCGCCGTCGCCACGAGATTGTGGATCAGCTCGAAGCGATCAGGCGCCTCGACCACCACCTCCGGAATGTTCACATGCGGCGGTGCTTCTTTGTGCTCTGACTCGGCGACGGCGACCGGAACCTCCTCATCCTCAGGTTCCTCCTTTTCGTCCTTTGCCGTCTTTTCTTCGCGTTCTGCTTCGGAGTTGGCCTGGAGCTCGTCCCGCGGCGCCGCTTCCTTCTCCACGGCGACAGCCTCACCGTCACCTTCCTCGTTCGCCACCTTGGTCGCGCAGGCCGCGCACAGCAGGGCGACCACGACGCACGCCGCCCGCACCGCGTGTCGCAGCACCAGCAGCCTGTCTTCAGATTTCGAGATTTGCTTTTGCATTACCATCCATCAGACCGTCAAGACGTCACGAGTTCCGCATTGGCCGCCCTCGGCCGCCTCCGCACGGTAGCCGTTGCCTGACTGCGGCTCACCTTCATGGCACAGAGCGCCGCGATGGCACCACAACCCAGAGCCGCCAGATCGAAGCCGGCCATGATCCAGTCACCCTGCGGGAGACTGTGACCCAGGTGCCGCGCGGTGGTCAGCGCATTCAGCACCGGCAGCAATCCGTAGGCCGCTGCGCACAACCACAGCATTTCCACTCGCGAGCGCTCGGGGCGTCGGAACAGCGGATACACGAACATCGCGGCCATGGTCAGGTACATGGCATGTACCTCCCAGGCGGCGCGCGTTCCCATTCCCACCGGCAACAGGCGATTCGCCCAGAAGTATGCCGCGATCGCCACCGGCATGCCGATGACGGCGCTCACATTCAGGCGATCCACCAGCCATATTCCGAAGTGCAGCGGCTGCTTTGCCGCCAGCAGTCGGGTGCGTCGCGTGTTGGCCCACAACATCAGGCCCGTGCCGACCATGGCCGTGCCGCCAATGCCCATGAAGATCAGCAAAACCCTGAGGAACCAGTTGGCGAACAAACCTTTGTGCAGACCCTTCATCACGTGGTCGGTGTCGGCTGCGGCGTGGTCATTGGGCCGGAAGTCCTCGAGCAGGCTGCCGTTGACGCCGTCGAACACCAGCATGTTCTCGGGGAAGGCGATGCTGACCGTCTCCTGCGGCTTGACTAGCACGCGGGCATTGGCATCGCCGGGGTTGCGCACCTCGACAGCGGTGGCAATGTCCCTGCCCCAGGAGCGTTCCACCTGGTCCATCACGGAGGCCAGCGGCGGCATGGGCACGCTGACATGTGCGGCCTGCGGCAGTTTCGGCTGCGGGTAGGGATAGACACCCTGATAGAACTGCAGGGCCGCCGAACGCCCGTCGCCGTAGATCAGATGCGGCACGGAGGGCATGAACTGGTAGGTGAAGAAGAGGAAGCCGCTGTAGGTCACGATGATGTGAAACGGCAGCGCGGTAACACTGAGCAGATTGTGACCATCGAGCCAGCTGCGCTGTCCCTTGCGGGGCCGGAAGGTGAAGAAGTCCTTGAAGATGTTCTTGTGCACGATGATGCCGGTGACCATCGCCGCGAACATGATCAGCGTCAGCACCATGATGATCAGGATGGCCCTGTCGTACGGGATGTAGGCCAGCTGGTAGTGCATCTTGTACAGCACCTGACCGCCGCCGGTGGCGCGCGCGCTGTAGTCGATCGGCTGGCCGGTTTGCGGATCCAGTGTTTCGTGGTGCGTGACAGCGCGCGGTGCTCCGCCCTGCGCGGCGCCCGCCTGTGGCGCACCGGGTTGGGCCGCATCGGTCCACGCGATATCGAGCGATGGCGCTTCACGCCCGCCAATCATCTGGATGTTCCAGCTCGCGGCCTGCGGGGCTACCTGCTGCAGCCGCGCCTGCGCCACGGCCAGCTGCTCGCGCTGCGTACCCGGGTGGGCAAAGTGGGGCCGATCCGGCGTCATCCAGTAGTCGATTTCCTTGTCGACGTAGCCCAGCGTGCCGGTGAGGTACACGAAGTACAGCACCCAGCCGGCCACGAGCCCGATCCAGGTGTGCAGCCAGGACATTGACTGGCGGAATCCTTCTTTCATGTCACGCTCCGGTGCATCAGGTACCACGCATCGATCAGCAGCAGCGGCACTGTCACGACCGCCAGCCCCAGCCACGCGCGTTTGGCCGTGCGTGCCGCAAAACACCAGATGATTACGCCGGTGTAATAGAGGTAGCCGGTCTGCGAGGAGAACAGCAGCGATTTGTAGTAGTCCCAGGGCAGCAGCGCTGTGAACGCCAGCTGCAGCAGAGCGACCACGGCATAGCCGCCGACTGCAGCCGCGACGAAGCGCGACGCAATACTCCAGCGGTAGGAGGCGGTAAGGGTCTTCACCCTGTCCTCCACGGACTGTAGGTCAGCAGCATGATCTGCAGGAACGCGGCCAGTGCCAGAACCGACAGCCACAGGCAGATGCCGATGGCCGCGCCGAATTCAAGCATGCAGGGCCACAAGGCCAGGAAGGTACAGAGATAACCCGCGATGCGCAGCGGCCACTTTCGCCTTTCGTAGGCCGATTCATCGACGAATACCCGCCGGTAATGTCGCCGCAAAGACACACTGAGCAACAGGCAACCCACGAAGAGTAGGCCGAATGCGATGCTGGCCATGTAAATTCCCCTTGCACATACTATACGCAGCAACACGGGGTATTCGACCATGAGTACTGGCAGCTTCATCTGGTACGAATTGATGACGCCGGATCCCGATGCGGCCACCAGGTTCTACGGTGCCGTGGTGGGGTGGAAAATCTCCCCTCCTGCACCCATGCCTGATGGCAAGGACTACCGCGGCATCCAGCGCAACGACGGTGGTGCGGCAGGCGGCGTGCTGAAGATCAATGCAGACATGCAGAAGCATGGCGCATTGCCTGTATGGCTGGGCTATCTGCACGTAGCCGACGTCGACGCCACCGTGAAGGCCATTGAGGCCGAGGGTGGCAAGTCGCTGATGCCGCGCATGGATCTGCCCGTCGGCAAGATCGCCATGGTCACTGATCCGATGGGTACGCCCTTCTACGTGATGGCGCCCATTCCGCCGCCCGGCAAGCCGGACGCGAAGAGCGACGTATTCGACACGAAGGCATCGCAGCGCGTGCGCTGGAACGAACTGGCCAGCCCGGATCTGGCTCGCGCAAAGACCTTCTACGCCAGGCACTTCAATTTCCAGTTCAACGAAGTGATGCCCATGGGACCGATGGGCGACTACTGCTTCATCGATCATGACGGCCTGCGTCTGGGCGCCATCATGCAGAAGCGCAGCGCGGGGCCCGCCACCTGGCTGTTCTACTTCCGCGTGGATTCCCTGGGTACTGCGCAGCGCGCCATCGAGGCTGGAGGCGGCAAGATCACGCAAGGTCCGCAGGAAGTACCCGGCAACGAATGGGTCATCGCGGCCACCGATCCGGCCGGCGCGGCGTTTGGCGTGGTCAGCGCCCGGCGCGATTGAGCAAGGAGCACAGGATGACGAAACGACTTCCCGAAACCCGCCTCTGCCTGTGGTACGACCACAATGCGCAGGAGGCCGCAGAGTTCTACGCCCGAACCTTCCCCGCCAGCAGCGTCGGCGCAATACAAACCGCGCCCACGGACTACCCGGACGGCAAGGCCGGCGATGTACTGGTGGTGGAGTTCACGGTCCTCGGCATTGACTGCATTGGCCTGAATGGCGGGCCCATCTTCAAGCACAGCGAGGCGTTTTCATTCCAGTTGAGTACGGCCGATCAGGCCGAGACTGATTTCTACTGGAATGCCATCGTCAACAACGGCGGCGCGGAAAGTCAATGTGGCTGGTGCAAGGACAAGTGGGGCCTCTCCTGGCAGATCACGCCGGCGGTGCTTACAGCCAGCCTGGCCGACCCCGATCCAGCACTACGCCAGCGCGTGTTCACGGCCATGATGGGCATGAAGAAGATCGATATCGCCGCCATCAACGCAGCTCGCGCTGGTCGCTGAGCCACAGTCCCTGGGCTGTAGGAGCGGCCCTACGCTCCTTCGCTGGGCTGCGCCACATGCGGCCCGGTCTGGGATGCGTCCACGATCAGGGCATGAGCGCACGCCCCTCACCCGCCTGGATGAGTTTCCACCGGCGGCATCCTGTGTGGACGATGCTGGCTGCTGTGTTCATTGCGCTGGTGCTGGTGCTCGCCCTGTTCGACTGGAACTGGGTCAAAGGTCCGGTGCAGCGCGTGATATCCGAAACTCTCGGCCGCGAGTTCCGCATCGACGGCAATCTCGATGTGGACTACTTTCCTCTGGAAGTCCATGCCGAGAAGCTCTTCCTTGCCAATGTGGACTGGTCCGAAGAAAAGGCCATGGCCCGCGTCTCGCGCCTGGATATGCGACTGCGCTTCTGGCCACTGCTACGCGGCCACCTGACCATTCCTTATCTGATCGCTGATCAGCCCTACCTGCGCCTCGAGCGCAATGAAAAAGAAGCCAACTGGATCTTCGCGCATTCGAGCGACTGCACGCCCACCGCCTGCGAGCAGCCCGTGCGCGTGCAGCGACTGCGCGTGCGTGACGGCCGCTTCGAATTCCGCGAATCAAAGCTGCAGACTTCGATCGACATGCGCTTCGAAAGCATCGCGCCGCAACGTCCCGATGCGCTTGCACCACTGGCGCTCAGTGGCAAAGGCACCTACCGCAAAGCCGCCTTCGATCTGAAGGGACGAGTGGATTCGCCGCTGGAGTTGCAGGGAAAACCCCAGCCGTACAGCCTCGATCTGACTGCAAGCGCCGGGGACACACTGGCGCGCGTCTCCGGCACCTTGGCCGAACCGCTGCAGGTGGAGAACGTTGCGGTGAGCTTTGAAATGCGCGGGCCCGACCTGGCGAAGCTGTATGACTACGCGGGCATCGCATTGCCCACCACCCCGCCCTATGCCCTGAAAGGGCTGCTGCGCCGCCGTGGTGATCAGATTTCCTACGAAGGTTTCTCCGGCACGATCGGCGACAGCGACATCGCCGGCAACGCCACGGTGGATTTAAGCGGCGAACGCCCGAAACTCGCAGCCGTGCTGAAATCCAGGATCATCGATCTCGATGACCTCGCGGGCTTCATCGGCGGCACGCCCGGCACTGCCGAAGGCGAGACGGCATCGGAGGAACAGCGTCAGGCGGCGAAGGCTCAGCGTGCCACGGGAAAGCTGCTGCCCTCCAGACCCATCGAGGTGGACAAGCTGCGCGCCATGGATGCGGACGTGAAGCTCACTGCCAGCCATGTTGAATCCAGACGCCTGCCTCTGGAGGGCATGAGCGCGCACTTGAAGCTGGTCAAGGGCGAGCTCACGCTGGATCCACTGGACTTCGGCGCTGCCGGCGGCAGGCTCGCAAACACCGTGCATCTGGACGCGCGCCACACTCCACTGGATTTCGCGCTGAACATGAAGCTGCAGAAATTGCAGCTGCCGAAACTGTTCCCCAAGTCCAAGGCCATGCAGGACTCCCTGGGCAGCATCAACGGCGGACTGACGCTGAAGGGCCACGGCGATTCAGCTGCAAGCATACTGGCCTCCTCCAATGGGGATTTCGGCGCCATCATGGGCCCGGGCCACATGAGCAACCTGGTGCTCGAAGTGGCCGGCCTCGACATCGCCGAAGCACTGAAATTCCTGCTCAGCAAGGACAAGGAAGTCTTGCTGCGCTGCGCCTACGCGGACTTCGGCATCGTCGATGGTGTTGCCACTGCACGCTCGGTCGCGGTGGATACCACCGACACTGCGCTGTTGCTCAAGGGGCAGTTCAGCTTCGTGGATGAGAAGCTGGACATGACGCTGCTACCCAAGCCCAAAGACAAGAGCCCCTTGTCGGTACGTGTACCCATCAACATTGGTGGCACCTTCGCAAAACCATCGATTGCCCCGAAAGGCGGTCCCTTGCTGCTGCGCGGCGCTGCAGTGGCAGCCCTGGCGGCTATCGCGCCGCCGCTGGCATTGCTGGGAACGATCGAGACGGGGCCAGGCAAGGACACGGGCTGCCAGCCGGGAGCGCCCGAACCTGAAAAGAAGAAAGACGAAAAGCCGGCAAAGCAACCCGGCCCGAAGACACCGCAATAGCGGTGCCTTTACGAGGCTTCCGGGTAGCCGACCAGGCGCTTCAGCTGGTCATCCCACAATCGCAGCCGCAAGCTCTTCAGGCTGGCGAGCAATGTGAGCGGCTTGATCCGCTGGAAATCCGGATGCGAGCGATGGCAACTCTCGAGGTGGTAGTTCGGAATGCCGGGATTCAAGTGATGAATGTGGTGGAACCCGATGTTCCCGGAGAACCACTGCAGCACGCGTGGCAGCTTGTAGTAGGAACTGCCCTGCAGCGCCGCGCGGGACGAACTCCACTCACTGCCCTGCTCCCAGTACACATCTTCGAACTGATGCTGCACATAGAACAGCCACACGCCCGCAGTGCCTGAAATCACCAGCACCAGGCATTGGATGAAAAGGTAGGTACCCAAGCCCATCAGCAGGCTCATTGCGGTTGCCATGCCAAGGATGGACAGATTCGCCCACATGACGGAGCGGCGCTCACGCTTGGTCGAGTTGCGGGATGCGAAGCGATAGTTCACCACGAACAGGAAAAACGGCGCGACCACAAACAGGATGAACGGATTGCGCGTAAGTCGGTAAGCGAAACGACGTGCCCGCGAAGACTCCAGGTATTCGCGCACTGTCAGTGTCCAGATATCGCCTGTGCCGCGGCGATCGAGGTTTCCGGCAGTGGCGTGATGCCGCGCATGCTCGGCCCACCAGTAGTTGGTAGGCACGAAGGTGATCGTCCCCGTAATGAACCCGACGATCTGGTTGGCGCGTCGGCTCGAGAAGAATGAACCATGACCGCAGTCATGGAAGATGATGAATGTCCGCACCAGGAAGGCAGCCGTCAGGGCTGCCACCGGCACCACCAGCCACCAGGAAATGCCGGCCAGCCAATACATGGCGAACCAGAGTCCCACAAGGGGAATGAGCGTATTGGCCAACTGCCAGCTGGCTCTCAGGTTGCAGGATTTCCGGAAACGGGTGACGAGGCCTTGCCAGTGGCTATCGCCCGGAACGTCGTGATGCGGGGTGTCTTTTGACATCACGCATCGTAGCACTACCCACCGAAGCGCCTACAATGCGCGTTTTCGCAAAATTGCAATCCATTTCGCCTACGGAGTTCTCATGCCTCGCAGCCCCGGATATGCGGTGTCGATACTGGCAGCTCTTCTGACGGCAGGCCCCGCACTGACTGCCAGGGCGGCAGGCAAGGCTGCCGCAGTCACTCCCGAGCGCATGGAGAATGCGGACAAGGACACCGCCAACTGGATGTCCCATGGCCGCACCTGGGGCGAGCAGCGTTTCAGCCCGCTGGCGCAGATCAACGACAGGAATGTGCAGAAGCTGGGACTGGCCTGGTTCGCCGACATCGGCACGTATCGTGGCGTAGTCGCCACGCCGCTGGTCATCGATGGAGTTCTTTACAACATCTCCGCGTGGGATGTGACCACAGCCTACAACGCGGCTACCGGCAAGGTGCTGTGGACCTACGATCCGAAGATCACACCGCAAGCCGGCGCCGTCGCCTGCTGCGGTCCGGTCAGTCGCGGCCTGGCTGCGTGGAAAGGCAAGCTGTTCATCGGCGCACTGAATGCGCATCTGATCGCACTCGACGCGAAGACCGGCAAGGTACTGTGGGACACCGACACCTCTGATCCCGGCCAGCCCATCTCCATCACCGGCGCACCGCGCGTCACCAAAGACGGCCTCGTCGTCATCGGCAATGGCGGTGGTGATCTGGGGGCGCGCGGCTACATGAACGCCTTTGACGCCGAGACCGGCAAGCTGGTGTGGAAGTTCTACATCGTGCCGGGCGATCCGTCGAAGCCCGATGGGGTGGCCTCGGATTCCATCATGCCCATGGCCATGAAGACCTGGAGTGGCGAGTGGTGGAAGACCGGCGGTGGCGGCAACAACTGGGACGGCATCGTCTACGACCCCAAGCTCGATATCGTCTACTTCGGTACCGGCAACGGTTCGCCGCATCCGCAGGCATTCCGCTCCCCGGGCGGTGGTGACAATCTCTTCATCGGCTCGATCGTCGCGGTCAATGCCAAGACCGGCAAGTATGTGTGGCATTACCAGGAAGTACCGGGCGAGCAATGGGATTACGACAGCACCTCGCCCTTGATACTGGCCGATCTGAAAATCGATGGCCGGGATCGTCAGGTGATCATGCACGCGCCGAAGAATGGTTTCTTCTATGTGCTGGATCGCGCGACGGGTGAGCTGCTTTCGGCGCAGAATTTCGTGCCCAACACCTGGGCCTCGCATGTGGATATCAAGACTGGCAGGCCGGCCATCAATCCCGAAGCCATGGTGACGGTGGAGCCACGGCTGATCACTCCCAATACTGCGCACAACTGGAATCCGATGTCGTACAGCCCCCTCACGGGCCTGGTGTACATCCCGGTGCAGGAACAATGGATGGTGATCTCGCGCATCGAAGACGGGAAGTTCCAGTTCCGGCTGGGGCGCACCACCATCGGGTCCGGCACGGCCAATCCCGAACTGCGCCGCCAGTTCAATCAGAGGGTGAACACTGAGGACAAGGGCTACACCCTGGCCTGGGATCCGGTGACGCAGAAAGAGCGCTATCGCATCGTGAGTCCGTTTCATTTCCAGGGTGGCGCGCTCACCACCGCTGGCAACCTGCTCGTGCAGGGCACGATGCGCCGGACGCTGGCCATCTATCGCGCCGACAATGGCGAGAAGCTGTGGGAAGCACCGACCGTGTCAGTGCCAGTAGCTGGCCCCATCACCTACTCGGTGAATGGCACGCAGTACATCGCCGTGAATGCGGGATGGAACAACGCCATCGTGCACGGTCTGAATGCCGGCCCTGAACCGTTCTCTGTCGGACCGGCCAAGCTCGTCGTCTACAAGCTGGGTGCAAAAGGCGTGACCCTGCCACCCGCCCCGGCACCTGAAGCCGTTTCACCGCCGCCCGGCGCACCGCAGGCTGCGGAGAAAGTGGCGGCAGGCGAAAAGGTGTTTGCGCAGTTCTGCTCCACCTGTCACGGCCAGAGCGCGATCGGTGCCGGCGCGAAAGATCTGCGCTTCATCAAGCCGCAGTCGCACACCGACTTCAACGACATCGTGCTCGGCGGCAAATTCAAGGAAAAGGGCATGGCGCCGTTCAACGGCGTGCTGACCCAGGATCAGGTGGATGCCGTGCATGCCTACATCATTTCGCGCGGCCAGGAAGACTGGCAGCCGGTGTTCGTTCCTCAGCCACCGCGGCGCTGAGGAACTGCTCGTTCGCGCTACTGCAGGTAGCGCGAGTGGTTCGCTGGTTCGCGACTGATGCGCGTCACCGGGGCATCGCGCCGCATTGACAGCAACCCTGCCAGTGCCTGGATGCCCGGATCCAGCCACTCGATGGCGAATCCCCCGTCTTCCACGCGCACCACGCAGGCCTCCAGCCATTCGCCGGATCGGGTGACCAGTCGCAGGGATACGCGCGACAAGGGCACCGGCTTCGCATCCGCTTCCACGAAAGCGCCACTCAGACTCGCGTCGCGCACCACGGCGGTGGCAGACCAGTTTTCCGCGCTGCGCATTTCGACCAGCGCGTCCAGCTCGACGCGGATTCCCCAGCGATGTTCCATCAGGTCGGCGTTTGCACTCATGGGTTTCTTCCGCTGCAAAGAGTGGTTGAACGGGGTGGAGCGAAATAAGTTGATCCGATCGGCAGGGCGACGCTGTAAGACGACAGTCCATCTGGATGTAGGAGCGAACGTAGGACTTCACATTCGATAATCCGAATGGATCATGCGCGGCTGACGGCTGACGCGGCAGCAGCTCGGTGTGACTCTTTTGCTGTGGCGGCGTCCCGTGAGGATCGATGGAAATTCCGCTGGGATTGCGAGCTGTGAATATATACAGTTCATGTCAATTCGACCCGCAAATCCCCGAAATGGACCCGTTGAGCCTGAAAATCCAGGTTGCCCGGCTCATTCGCTCCGGCCGCGCCACACACATCGTGGACGAGTCGGGCACTGAGCCTTCCGATGTGGCGATCTACACCCTGTCGGACCCGCGCGATGTGCGAGAAGTGCGCTATGTGGGCCAGACACGCAACCCGCGCAGCCGCTTCGCGCAGCACATGAATACGGCACGGCTCTGGATGCCGGACGATCTGCCGTGGTGGGTGGCGCGGCCGCAGCTGCGACCGCTGTACCACTGGATCCGCGAGCTGTATCGGGATGAATGCCGCCTGCCCATGATGTTCGTGATCGCGTGGACACTGGCGCGACAGGCGCGCACCGCCGAGCGCACCCACATCTGCGAATGCCTGGGCCGGCAACTGCCGCTGCTGAACTTCGAGGCTGAAAACTCGCAGCGCCTGCTGACGTAGACTGCGGCCCAACGCGCCTCAACGCAGGGATGAAATCGCGATGACCGAAGGATTCATGGACCGAGTGCGCTCGGCCGGCCGGGGATTGCTGGGCACCTGGGTGAAGATTCCCGCCTTCGAGACCGTGGAATTGCTGGCGCATGCCGGCTTCGATTTCGTCGTGCTCGACATGGAGCACTCGCCACTGGCGCTGGACCGCGTCTATGAGCTGGTCTTCGCCACTCAGCGCATGGGGATGGCGGCGCTGGTGCGCCTGCCCGATCAACTGGGCACACCGGTGCAGCCACTGCTCGATGCCGGCGCCGATGGCCTGCTCGTGCCGCGTGTCACCAGCACGGAGGTGGCCGCAGCGATCACGGCGCGCATGGTGTTCGCGCCCGGCGGCGAGCGCGGCCTGGGCTTCACCTCGCGGGCCGGTCGCTGGGCGCTGATGCCGCTGCCGGATTATCTGAAGCGCGGCGACGAGCAATGCCTGCGCATGATCCAGCTCGAGGATTGGGCAACCCTGCAAGCAGCTGCGCAGTTCGCGCAACTGAAGCATGTGAACGGATTGTTCGTCGGCCTCGGCGATTTGTTTCTGTCCAGCGGCAAGGCCGCCAGCACTCCGGAAGTTCAGGGCCTGGTGGCTTCGGTTCTCCAGGCGACGAAGGATGCCGGGAAACTTTCCGGTATCGCAGCCGGAACTCCGGCCGAGGCACGGCAATACCTCGCCATGGGCTATTCGCTGGTGATGGTGAGCAACGATGCCACGCTGTTCGGCAAAGCCGCAGCGGAGCTGGTGCGCGCCAGCCGGGAATCCTGATTACTTGGCGTCGGCGCTGGTGGGCAGATGCTGCAGTGCCTGCGCGTCAGGCTCGATGCCCGTGACGGCCACCAGCCGCGCAATCGACATGTAGCAGCCAATCGTCAGCACGATGTTGACGAGAATCTGATCCGAAGCCAGCTGGCGCAGTCGCGCCAGCGTTCGCTCCGACGGCGACAACTGCTGCACCACTTCATCCGTGAAGCATGCCGCCGCGGCGAGCAAGGGTTCGAGCCTTCCATAGCTGCCTTCCGCGATGGCGCCAAGTTCCTCTTCGGTCAATCCTGCGGCACGGCCCAGTGGGATATGATGGTGCAGTTCATATTCACTGTCCGACAGATAGGCAACGCGCAGGATGATGGTCTCGCGCAGTCGCGGCTCGAGCACCTCAAGGCTCGCCACTGCACGACCCAGCTGACCCTGTGCTTCGAACAGCGGCAGCGAAGCATGAGCACAGATGCGCACCACGTTGAGCGGCACACTGGCCAGTGTCCTCTGCACGGTCTCGGGCAGGCGGGTGACGTCGGGATAAGGGATGCGCGGCATGGCGCACATGATGGGGGACAAAGCGTTGCTTTTCGATACTCACGCGCATGTGTTGTCGGCGGACCTTGTCCGTTATCCCTACTCCACGCTGCGCGGCGGCGCCAAGGCGCCGGTGAATCCGGTGGTTTTCTCGGTCGAAGACCTGGTACGGGCGCTGGACACCGGCATGGTGGCGCATGCCTGCATCGTGCAGCGCGCCACCCTGTACGGGTATGACAACCGCTACGCGCTGGATGCGGCGGCGGCTTTTCCGGGCCGCTTCGTGCCCATCGTCGTACTCGACGCGCAGGACACAGCCTCCCCTGCGATGCTCAAGTCCCTGGCTGCGCAGCACCCACTGGGCGGCCTGCGCATCGTGGCGCCCACGTTGACTGAGAAAGAGACCGGCTGGCTCGACAGCGAGGAGGCACTGGGCTTGTGGCGCACGGCAGCGGATCTGGGCCTGCCGGTCACGGTCATCCTGTATCGCCTGAACAATGAAGCCGGCCGCGCCGCACTGCTCGGCATCGCGCAGCGCTTTCGCGACATGCCCATCCTCATCGATCACGTGGGCGTGCCGCATGCCTCGACGCCCGAAACCCGCTATGCCGCCACGCAGGGTATTCACTACGTCGTGCCGCCGCCTCCGGGCTTCGGCATCGCTGATGCCGTCGCGGCATTCGACGAGCTGGCGCATGTGCACTTCAAGGTGACCGACATCAATTTCGACCGACTCGAAGAGAAGCACTTCGACACTGCCGCCTTCGTGCGAGCGCTCGCGGACCGCTTCGGTGCCCAAAGGCTGCTGTGGGGATCGGACGCCGGCCAGAGCCCTGCTCCTTATGAAGAGAAGATCAAACGACTGCATGCTTCGGCCGCACGTCTGGGCGAGCTGGAGCGCGCCGACTTCTTCGGCGGCACGGCGTACCGGCTCTACGGCAAGGCGCTGCGTTGAGCGCCTCGGCGAACACCCCGACGAACATCACCAAGGTTGGCTATGGCCCCCTGATCGACTGCCACGCGCACGCCTGGGGTCCTGGCATGCCCTTCGTGGCCAACGCATGGAAGAAACCCGACTACGTGTATTCGGCCGAACATTTTCTCGCCGATCTCGATGCGCATGGCGTGCGCTATGGCGTAATCGCTGCGGCCAGCCTGTTCGGCACCTACAACGACTATGTCATCCGCGCATTGCGGCGCCACTCGCGCCTGCGCGCCACAGCCATTGTCGACAACGATGTGGATTTCTATACGCTCGAGGCCCTGCGACGCGATGGCATCGTTGGCGTGCGATTGCAGTGGTTCTTCCGCAATCCCCTGCCCGACCTGGGTGGCGATGACTTCCAGCGGCTGTGCTTCCGGCTGCGCGACCTGGGCATGCACATTCACTTGAACATCGAAGGCGAGCGGCTGGTCGAGATCGCCTCGCGATTGATTGAAACCGGCGTCAATGTAGTGATCGATCATTTCGGCTGGCACGACCCCAAGCCACGACTGGCCGCCGCCAGCTATCAGGGCATGCTGCGCCTGCTGGAGCGAAACAATGCCTGGGTCAAGCTGTCTTCAGGCTTCCGGCATCCCGATGAGCACGAACCGGACTGGAGCCTGCCAGTGGAATACACGCAGGATCTGCTCAGCCGTTTTGGCCCGAAGAAACTGCTGTGGGGCAGCGATACGCCCTTCGTGGGTCACGAACACGTGGCCAGCTACGCGCTGGCCATTCCGCGTTATCTGCAATGCGTTCCCGACACGGCAACGCGCCGTGCCATCGACGAGAATGGCTACCGCTTCTTCTTCGGAGGCGAGCCACCGCGGTGAGAGCCATTCAGCCCAGATGGCGCTGAATGAATCCAGTCATCTCGCGTGTGAAACGGACGCTGACATCCGCCTCCACCATGCGATCGAAGGCATGAATGGCGCCGGGATACACATGCGCCTCGACGGAGCATCCTGCGGCGAGCAAGCGGCTGGCATAAGCCAGGTTGTCGTGCACGAACAGATCGAGATCGCCCACTGCGATGAAGGCAGGAGGCAATCCGGAGAGATCCGGTGCGAGGCCGGCCAAAGTGGCAGCAACCTCTGACGACAGCGTCGGCGTGCTACCGAGATTCGCTGACCAGCAGTAACTATTCGAGGCGCGGGTCCAGATGTATCGGCCGATGCGCGCATCCTGCGCGGTGATCGCGACCGACCGCTCAGGTGGCACCAGCATGGGGTAGATGAGCACCTGGCAGGCCAGCGGCACGCTGCTTCGCTTGCGCACCATCAATGCCAGCGATGCAGCCAGCCCACCGCCGGCGCTCTCACCGATGACGCCGATGCGCCCCGCGGCAACTCCCCGTGACTTGACCTGCGCTGCCAGCCATTGGAGTGCGGTATGGCAATCTTCCAATGCGGCGGGATGTGGATGCTCGGGTGCCAGGCGATAATCGACAGACAGGATCGAGCAACTGGTCGCCCGCACCAGCTCGACGTTGCGTGCCACATCGGCTTCGGGTGAGGCCATGACGAAACCGCCACCATGCACATGCAGCAGCGCTCCGGCGGAAGTGGCTGTCACCGGGCGGAAGTACAGACAGCGAATGCCGGCAGCGCTTGCATCACCAGGAATCGTCACCGTTTCAATTCGCACATCAGGATGCGTGGCGGGATCGATCTTGACGGTGAGTTCCACCATCGCGGCGCGAAAACCGGGCAACGTCTCGGCAGAAACATCGATGGGCGGAAAAGCGTCCACCAGCGGCCACAGCGCCGGATCCACATCCTGCTTGTCCATTGCGGTCACGTTTCTTGTCTCCCCGAGCCCCTCTGACTTGTTGTCATGCTGACCGGGCACGCGTTCGACATTCAAGGCGGCCCTTTGTAAGCTCGATCAAGATACTTAAAAGCAGACTTCAACGGGGGGAAACCGTGCAGTCGACGTCGTGGGTCGGCGAAACGCTGGATGGCGCAGGCAGCTGGTCGCGCCGCGCCACAGCGCCGTGGCTGCTCGGTCTGCTGATGCTGTTCGACTCCTGGGACAGCGTCGTGATCGGCTACATCCTTCCGTCCATCCGCCAGCAATGGGGACTCGACCTGCTGACCGGCAGCTGGTTGCCGTTCGCCGGCTTCGGCGGGCAGTTCTTCGGCGCCATCTTGTTCGGCTCGCTCGCCGAACGTTACGGGCGCCTTCCCATCGTCAAGCTGCTGGCGTTGATCATGAGCCTGCTGGCGCTTGCCTGCGCCATGGCGAGCAGCTTCGAGCAACTGCTGGTGATTCGCGCGGTGCAGGGTCTGGCCATCGGCGGCGCACTTCCTGTCGCC
>DATNCK010000438.1:0-3825 GCA_035571575.1 Steroidobacteraceae bacterium
CAGACAGGTCATGCGCACCTCGCTGGCCGCCGAGATCAGCGGACTGGCCACGCGCCTCGACCGGCTGGCCCAGCAGCATCGCAACACACTGGACTTCACGCTGTTCGATCTGCGCGAAGCCATCGTCGAGGTGGCCGCCCATTTTCCCGTGTATCGCACCTATGTGCGTGAGGAAAAGGTGAGCGCCGAGGATGCGCAGCACATCCGCCGCGCCGTGGGTCTGGCCATGAACCGCAACCAGAGCGCACGGCGCGCCTTGCAGTTTTTGGAGCGGGTGCTGCTGGGTGAGCTTGCGCAGGATGCGCCGCGCCGTGCCGCGGCACTGGAGTTCACGCTGAAGTTCCAGCAGGTCACGGCGCCCGTCATGGCCAAGGGTATCGAAGACACGGTGTATTACCGCTACCCGGGCCTGCTGGCGATGAATGAGGTGGGAGGCGATCCGCAATGCCGTGGCATTTCCACCGAAGCGGTGCATCGCGCGAACGAATGGCGGGCGCGGGAGTATCCACGCTGTGTGCTGGCCACCTCCACCCACGATACCAAGCGCGGCGAAGATGCCCGCTATCGACTCTGCGTGCTCACCGAGATGCCGGAGGAATGGGCTGCCTGCGTCAGCCGCTGGCGACGGCTGAAGACCCGACGCCGGGATCACTCGTCCGTTGGCGCCGCGCAGGAGTACCTGTTGCTGCAATCCTTATTGGCCATCTGGCCGCTGGACTGGGTGTCAGAGGATTTGCCCGCCGAAGTTTCATCCGGACTGCGCACACGCATGGAGGAGTACGCCGTAAAGGCGGCCCGCGAGGCCAAGGAGCAGACCTCCTGGCTGGAGGCGGATGAAAGCTACGAAGATCGTCTGAGGCACTATGTACGCCTGCTGCTTCCCGGGGATTCCGCCACTGGATTTCAGCGCTATTTTCGTCCGGTGCTGGAGCAGGTGGCCTACTTTGGAATGCTCAACTCGCTGAGCGCCAGCGTGCTGAAGTTCACGGCCCCGGGCGTGCCCGATACCTATCAGGGCAATGAGCTGCCAGCCTTCGTGCTGGTGGATCCGGACAACCGGCGCATCCCTGACCTGCAGGCTCATGCACAAGCACTCGATGCACTCGTAAAGAGCGTGGACGCGAGCTCACTGGTGCAGGTAGCCGGTGCACTGCTCCAATCGTGGCGCGACGGCCACCTGAAACTGTTCCTGACCTGGCGGCTCCTGACACTGCGCGCAGCGAACCCCGCTCTGTTTGATGCGGGTGCCTATGTTCCGCTGAGTGTCGAAGGATCCCAGGCTGCGCATCTATGCGCCTTCGCGCGCGTGACGCCGCACAGCGCGATCATCGTGGTGGTGTCACGCTGGGCCGCGACGCTGATGCAGGGCGCCGTTGCGCCCCCACTGGGTGCGGCCTGGGATGACGCCCGTATCTCTCTGCCGGCGGAAGTTCCGGTGGGCGAGTACATCGACGTGTTTACTGGCCATACGCTTTTGCTCGGTGCTTCCACGGATGCGGGGCGCACGCTGAAAGCTCATGAGCTGTTCGGCACGCTGCCCGTCTGTGTGCTGATCGCTGGCGGCGTCACACCCGCAATTCAAACAGCAGCAGGGAACGGCCTGTAACGCCGTACACGGTGCCCGGCTTGAACGGCGCCTGATCGTCCACGTCGGGGATATTGGTATCGATGAGCCGGTACCACTGCGCCTTGGGCCCGTCTTCTGGCAAGGTGAACTCCACCAGATCGTGATAGCCGTTCAGCACCAGCAGCATGGTGGCCTCGACGCCGTGCTGCGGCAGGCCGGTAGGGCGTGCGCGGCCGTCCATCAGCATGCCGAAGCAGCGCATCAGGCCATCCTTCCATTCCTCTTCCTGCATGGGTGTGCCCGTGCAGTTGATCCAGGTGAGATCGCGCACCTGCAGTTCTTCGTCGAATTCGCCCGTGAGGAAGCGATTGCGGCGCAGGATGGGATGACGGTGTCGCAGCGCCGTGAGCCGGCGCACGAACTGCGTCATGGCCCCCGCGCGTTCGTCCAGATCCCAGCGCAGCCAGCTCATCTCGTTGTCCTGGCAGTAGGCATTGTTGTTGCCGTGCTGGGTGCGCAGGGATTCATCGCCCGCCACCATCATGGGCGTGCCCTGCGACAGCAGCAGCGTGGCGAGCAGGTTGCGCACCTGCCGCTCGCGCAATGCATTGATGCCCGCATCGTCCGTGGGACCTTCCGCGCCGCAGTTCCAGGAGCGGTTGTTGTCGGGCCCGTCGCGATTCTCATCGCCATTGGCCTCGTTGTGCTTCTCGTTGTAGCTGACGAGGTCGTACAGCGTGAATCCATCATGTGCGGTGACGAAGTTGACGCTGGCAGAAGGTCGGCGACCGTAGACATTGAACATGTCGCCGGAGGCACACAGCCGCGGCGCCAGCTCACCGGCGTTGGAGGACTCCTTCCAGAAGTCGCGCACGACATCGCGATAACGGTCGTTCCACTCGGCCCAGCCCGGGGGGAAAGCGCCCACCTGGTAACCACCGGGACCGCAATCCCAAGGCTCCGCGATCAGCTTCACGGTGCGCAGAACCGGGTCCTGGTTGCAGGCCTTCAGGAATCCACTTTGATTGTCGAAACCGTATTGCTCGCGCGCCAGTATCGTGCCCAGATCGAAGCGGAAGCCATCGACATGCAGTTCGGTCACCCAGTAGCGCAGGCTGTCCATGACCAGCTGGATCACGGGCGGATGCGACAGGTTCAGCGTATTGCCCGTGCCGGTGTCGTTGATGTAGTAGCGCTTGTTGTCGGGCAGAAGTCGGTAATACGTGGCGTTGTCGATGCCGCGGAATGACAGCGTGGGTCCGCGCTCGTTGCCTTCGGCGGTGTGGTTGTAGACCACATCGAGAATCACTTCGAGCCCGGCATCGTGAAAGCGCGCCACCATTTCCTTGAACTCGCGCAGCGTCTGGTCCTTGGCCGAGGCATAGCGCGGATCGGGTGCGAAGAATCCGATGCTGTTATAGCCCCAGTAATTGGAGAGGCCACGCTCCAGCAGATGGCTTTCGTTCACGAAGGTGTGGATGGGCAGCAACTCGATGCTGGTCACGCCCAACGCCTTCAGGTACTTGATGACTTCCGGCGAGGCCATGCCGCGGTAGGTGCCACGCTCATGTTCGGCAACCTGCGGATGCAGCTTGGTGAAGCCCCGCACATGCGCCTCGTAGATGATGGTCTGATCCCAGGGCACATGGCGCGTACGCGGCGCGCCATGCCAGTCGAATTGCGGATCCACCACGACGCACTTGGGTACGAAGGCGGCGCTGTCGCGCTCATCGAAAGAGAGATCCTCATCCTTGTGACCCAGCGTGTAGCCGAAGCATTCCGGGCCCCACTTCAGCTCGCCCACATGGCCGCGTGCATAAGGATCGAGCAGCAGCTTGTTGGGATTGAAACGGTAGCCATTTGCCGGATCGTAGGGACCATGCACGCGCAGTCCGTATACCGAGCCCGGCCCTACATCGGGGATGAAGCCGTGCCAGTAACCGTCGGTGTATTCCGGCAACGCCAGACGTTCCTGCTCGGTACCGCCCGCTGCATCGAAGAGGCAGATCTCCACCTTTGTGGCTGAGGTGGAGAAGACCGTGAAGTTGGTACCGGTGCCGGTCCAGATCGCGCCCAGGGCTTCGGCGCCGCCCTCATGAATCCGCCGACGCGTCATTTAGTGCGCGTGGGGCTGATCGATATCCAGATCGCCGGGCTTTGCCAGCTCGTCCGAATTCATGCCGAGGTCGTCGGGAAAACCAATGCGGAATTCCACCTGCAGCTGGTGCTCAGCTTCCTGCCAGATCTCGTGATCCCGA
>DATNCK010000439.1:0-12407 GCA_035571575.1 Steroidobacteraceae bacterium
GGGCGACCTCGCGTGTGGCCGCATCGATGACGCGGAACACCTGCGGCAGCGGCAGGCCGACAGCCTCGTCACGGCTCCAGCCCGTCAATCGTTCCGCCACTGCATTCAGATAAGTGATGTTGCCGGCCTTGTCCGTACCGATCACCGCGTCGCCGATGGATTCGAGCGTAGTCCGCGTCCGCTCTGCCTCGCGGCAAAGTGCCGCCGCGATTCGTGCGCGTTCGATCATGCAGCCCAGCGTCTTGGGCAGGAGGCTGTTGTTCGCATGAGTATTGAAAAGGTAGTCCTGGGCACCCTGCCGCACCGCCAGTCTTGCAGTTTCCTCATTGGCGGGGTCGCAGACCACAAGGATCGGTAGCAGCGGCGCGACACGGAGCAGCCGCTCCAGCGTTGCAACGCCGGCACTGTCCGGCAGATCCAGATTCACTACAGCGGCATCGATCGATGCAAGGTGGCCCGTGGCTTCGCCGCGGAGACACTCTTCGCCCTGCACGCAATGCCTCACCCATTGGACAGTGAAGTCGGGATCGGTCGAAGCGGACAATGCCTCAAGCACAGCCCGCGCGGCCTGCGCATCGTGCTCGATCAACAGTATGGTTGGTGAAGCGGGCCTTCCGGCGCCGCGGGGCTCCCGTGACATACGGTCCATTAAGCCCATGACCGATCGCAGCGTCTGTTCGCTACACCACCTTAAGGTACGGCACCGCACAGAGCAATGGCGCAGGCTGGAGTAGACTTATCGCGTGCTGCACGAATTCCTCACGGCCAACAGATCAGAGCTGATCCATCGCTGTCGTCTGAAAACGGCCAAGAGAGATCAACCCTCTGGAAGCGCCTCGACCTTCGATCATGGAATTCCACAGTTCCTGGATCAGCTCATCGAGACGCTGGAATTGGAACGCACCTCCGACCCGGCAAGGGGGCTGAGAATCTCCGGCCCTTCCGGCGGAAGTTTGGGAGCCTCCGAGATCGCAGTCACTGCCGTATTGCATGGACGCGAGCTCTCCGCGCAGGGATTCACGGTCGATCAGGTGGTTCACGCCTACGGTGATCTGTGCCAGGCGGTGACAGATCTGGCGGCCGAGCGTCAGTTCACCATCGAGGTGGAAGAATTCGGAACCCTCAATCGGTGCATCGACAACGGGATCGCCGATGCCGTGACCGAGTACGTTTTTCAACGGGATTCCCTGCTGGAAAACCGCAATGTCAAAGTCCAGAACGAGCAGTTGGGATTTCTTGCCCATGAGTTGCGGAATCTGCTGCATACCGCGGCCCTGGCCGTCATGGCCATCAGGACGGGAAACGTGGGAATGACCGGCGCGACCGGCGCCCTGCTCGACCGATCGCTGATCGGCATGCGCAATCTCATCGATCGCTCCCTCGCTGACGTACGGCTCACTGCTGGAATGACGTCGCGCGTCCAGCGCATCTCACTGGCCGATTTCATCGCCGACGCGAAGATCTCCGCCTCGCTCGAAGCCCAATGCAGGGAGTGCAGGTTCACGGTGGGCGATGTGGATCCCGAACTGGCGCTGGAGGTCGACCGGGAACTCATGCTGTCGGCGGTCGGGAATCTGGTGCAGAACGCATTCAAGTTCACGCACCCGCACACCGAAGTCAGACTGAACGCCTACGCGGCCGCGGAGCGGATCCGGATCGATGTCGAGGATCATTGCGGCGGACTGCCGCAGGGGTTTGCAGAAGAAGTGTTCCGGCCTTTCAAGCAGAGCGGCGAGGATCGATCCGGCATGGGACTCGGACTCGCCATCTGCCAGCAGACCGTGGAAGCCAACCGCGGCATCCTTCGCGTCCGCAACGTGGTCGATTCAGGCTGCATCTTCACGATCGACCTGCCCAGATTCCTGCTGCAGCGCCCCGAGTAGGCCCACCGCAGCGCCGCCCAGTGCGGCATCCTCCTGCATACAAATTGCGCAGCCCGTTGTATAACCGCCCGATCGGCACTCTTGGCCGATAACAGGCTTCAACGCAAGGACCGCGGACGGTGCAGGACCGGATCTCGACCACTGATACTCAAGATCTCGACCGGGCGCTGCTGGCAGCCATCATTGCGGGGTCGGAAGACGCCATTATCAGCAAGACGCTGAACAGCATCGTCACATCCTGGAATGGCGCGGCCGAACGTCTCTTCGGCTGGACCGCAGCCGAAATGATCGGCCAGCCGATCCTGCGGATCATTCCGCCCGACATGCTGTACGAAGAAGAACGCATCCTCACGAAACTGCGTGCGGGCGAACGCGTGGAGCGCTATGAAACCACGCGCATACGCAAGGACGGTTCGCGTGTCGCCATCTCGCTGACGATTTCACCCATCCGCGATGCAAGCGGCAAGGTGGTCGGTGCCTCGAAGATTGCCCATGACATCACGGAACGGCGGCGCGCCGAGGAAGCCATCGCGGCACTGGCCGATGAAGGGCATGCGCTGGAAACGCTCAGCCGTGTCGGCAAGAGCGTGGCTTCAGAATTCGATCTCGAGACCATCGTTCAGCGGGTCACGGATGCCGCGACGGAGCTGTCCGATGCGGCCTTTGGCGCGTTTTTCTACAATGTCATCGGCCGTGAAGGCGAGGAATCGTACTGGCTGTATTCGATTTCCGGAGTGCCGCGCGAGAAATTCGCCAATTTCCCCATGCCGCGCGCAACCGAAGTGTTTGCGCCGACGTTTCGTGGCGAGGCAAATCTGCGCAGCGATGACATCCGCAAGGATCCGAGATTCGGGCGCAATTCGCCCTATCACGGCATGCCGGAGGGCCATCTTCCCGTGGTCAGCTATCTGGCGGTGCCGGTCATATCCAAGAGCGGTGAAGTCATCGGCGGTATTTTCCTCGGCCATTCAGAGCCCGCGCGGTTCACGGCACGGGCCGAACGCCTGGTGACAGGAATTGCCAGCCAGGCTGCCATCGCCATCGACAACTCACGCCTGGTGCAGCAACTGAAGGAGCGCGAGTCACGGCTGAACCAGCTTCTCGGTGAGCGCGACGCCATCGTGCAGTCGGAGCGCGCTGCCCGCTCGGAGGCCGAACGTCTCGGGCATCTGAAGGACGAATTCCTGGCGACCCTGTCGCATGAACTGCGCACGCCATTGCATGCCGTACATGGCTGGACACGCGTACTGCTGCAGGGGCAAAAGACCGAAGAGCAGCGCAAGGCGCTGGAGATCATCGATCGGAATGTGCGGGCCCAGACACAGATCATCAACGATCTGCTCGACATGAGCCGCATCATTTCCGGCAAGACCGTGCTGGAAGTGCAGTCGCTGGAACTGCATCAGGTGACACAGGCCGCACTGGATACCGTGAAGCAGACGGCTGAAGCCAGGAACATCCGCATCACTGCCATGCTGGACTCGACCATTGGTTTCGTCCGCGGCGACCCGAACCGGCTGCAGCAGGCCCTCTGGAACCTGCTCACCAATGCCATCAAGTTCACGCCCGCTGGCGGCCGCGTGCATGTGGTGCTGGAACGGGTGAATTCGCATGTGGAAATCTCGATCGAAGATACCGGCATCGGCATCCCCGCCGACTTCCTGCCCTTTGTCTTTGACCGCTTCCGGCAGGCCGATGCCAGCACCACGCGCAACTTTGGTGGCCTGGGGCTCGGCCTTTCGATCGTCAAGAACCTGATCGAACTGCATGGCGGACAGGTGCGCGTGAAGAGCCGTGGTGAAAACCAGGGCAGCACGTTCATCGTGAGTCTGCCGGTTTCCCATGTGCACTCCGAGCCGGCGCAGGTGCGGCCGCGCGCCGGCGAGCGCAGGGCATCAACGCTCGACACGCTGGAGCTTCCATCATTGAAAGGGGCACGCATCCTGGTCGTGGACGACGAAGCGGACGGACGCAACCTGGTCATGCGCATCCTGAGCGATCAGGGCGCGGAATGCGTCGGGGCGGAGAGAGCCACCGCAGCGCTGGACCTTCTGCAGCGGGAGAATTTCGATATCCTGCTCAGTGACATCGGCATGCCCGACATGGACGGCTACGAACTCATCAGGGAAGCCCGCGCACTGGATGCTGCGAGGAGCAAGCCGTTGCCGGCGATAGCAATTACCGCCTATGCGCGGCCGGAAGACCGGCAGCGGTCGCTGGTGGCCGGATACGCCTCGCATCTGGCCAAACCGATCGAGCCCCGCGAATTGGTGGCAACAGTGGCGGGATTATTGCGGCTGATGCGCTGATCACCTGCCCTTTCGCGCGGCTGCTGCAGTCGCTTCGGGACGCGCGTCGCATGCCTCGGCGATCATCTCGCCCACACTCCTTCCACTGGCAGCGACATACTTGGCATAGTCGGTGACCGGCAGCTTCATCCCTTTGCGGGCGTTGAGGATATACGTGTCGGCGGCCTTCTTGCCGTCCTCGCCCAATACGCCGGCCGACCGGTTGACGATGTAGTCCCAGTTCACCAGAACACTGGCGTGCAGCTTCTCGAACGCATCGGCGAGCTGGGCCGGTGTCGTCAGCTCCTTGCGCTTCAGGCAGATCAATCTCGACTTTTCCACGAACTGGTACGCACCGTCGTCGATGGCCATGTACATGAAGTTCAGATATGCCCTGCTCGTCGCCTCGTCGATCTTCAGAGCCGAGCTGAGCATCGCCACGCCACTGCCGCTCTTCTGGCGTTCCTGGGCAATGACGTTCTTGTAGAAAGACATGCTCGCTTCGCTCAGCGATATGGCGGAGGGCTCTTTCGAGCCATCGCGCAGACTCTCATAGGCGGGAGTTTTTCCCGACAGTCCCTGACCGGGCGTCTGCGCGGAGGCGAAACCGGCCAGCAGCAATCCAGACGCCAGAAGAATCAGACGATGCGCTGAAGATAACGGCATATCCCACCCCCGGGACCTTGAGGAAATCCATCTCTACGCTACTCGAACGGCGGCGCAATCGATTTAGCCATAAGCACCGGCTTGCTGCGACTTTTGCATTGACCTACGCTCTTTGCAGCGTTGCGCCCAAAGGGAGTCAAGAAGATGCTCGCGGACCATCGTCGCAGGAGGACTGTTGCAAGCGGCGTACTGACCGCCTTGCTGCTCGCTTTGACGTCACTGTCATCTGCAGCCGCCTGGTCGCAGAGCCTCGACGCCACTACCGCGGCCGCCATCGATGCGGCCCTGGCCGGTCCGCACCGCAGTGACAAGAACAAGGCGCGCGACCAGTATCGGCATCCCAAGCAGACGCTGGCGTTCTTCGGGCTGCGCAGCGATATGACCGTGGTGGAGATCTGGCCAGCTGGCGGCTGGTACACGGAGATCCTGGCGCCGGTGCTGAAAGCGAAGGGCAAACTGTACGCCGCCCAGTCCGGGCCTTCGGGCTTTCAATATCAGCGCAACGATGATGCGGTGCTGCTCGACAAGAAGCAGAAGTATCCGGATGTCTTTGGCGCCTTGCAGTTCACGACTTTGTGGTCACCGGGCGAACTGGTCATCGCGCCACCTGGAACCGCTGACATGGTTGTGACATTCCGCAACGTGCACAACTGGGTGAATCCCGAATACAAGCAGGATGCGGCCCGGATATTCGGCGCGTTCTTTGCCGCGCTGAAGCCAGGCGGCATCCTGGGCGTGGAAGATCATCGCTGGCCAAACCCCAAGACCGAAGATCCGAATGCCGCCGAGGGCTATGTCTCCGAAGATCGCGTCATTGCACTGGCGAAGGCCGCGGGCTTCGAACTCGTTGGCAGATCCGATATCAACCGCAATCCGAAAGACAATCACGCACATCCAAATGGGGTCTGGTCGCTGCTGCCGGACCTGTCGCTGAAGGAAGGCGAAGACCGGGAAACCTATGTGGAAATCGGAGAATCCGACCGGATGACGCTGAAGTTCAGAAAGCCAGCCGGCAAGTAGGCCATCGGCGCCGAGGCTGGTGGGTGCGTGATGAAGCGCATCACTTCGTCAATCAGCCCAGGCATGCGAAACGCGCCGGGCCGCGACAGTCCCAGCACCGTATCTACATGGCCTCGGTGGGACTCGATGCGCAGTTCTACCGGAACTCCATTGGCACGCAATGCGGCAGCCAGCCGTTCGGAGTGATCGGGGCGCACCAGATCGTCCGAGCCACCGTGGACCAGCAATGCAGGCGGCGCGCCCGGATGCACCCGGGCCAGAGGCTGGAATTGCTCCGGCGTTGCGCGTGAGTTGAAGATTTCCTTCAACACGGCGGTGTCGGGATCCAGGGCATGCGGCCCGGAAAGCGCAAAGAATCCGCGGATGGTTCCGGGATCAACGCCCGCATCGCGCAGATAGCGTGGCTCCAATGCCAGCATGGCGGCGATGTAGGCGCCTGCGGAATGACCACCCAGCACGGTGTGCTTGGGATCGGCGCCGAGTTTCACTGCCTCCTGCTGCGCGCGGGCCACCGCTTCGGCTGCATCGCGCAGAAATTCGGGAAAGCGCACCTCGGGATACAAACGGTAATCGGGAACCGCCACCACCGTGCCGCGCGACGCCAGCGCCGCGCCGACAAAGGCATAGTCGGACTTGCGCCCGGACTGCCATGAACCGCCATACCAGAAGACGACCAGAGGACGTGCGCCCACGGCAGCCGCTCCGGCGGCGACGTAGAGGTCGAATCGGCCGCGGGGGCCCGGGGCAAAGGTCAGATCGGGTATGCGCCGAACCGAGGGTGACGCGGCATTGATGAGCTTCAGGCCGATGGTCTGGCAGCCGCACAGGGCCACAAGTACCAGGGAACCGAAGAGCAGTGAGAATCGCGTGTTGTGCATGATCAGACTGATACGCTCGAGGCGGGAGTCTGGATTCAGGCGGGGATGCTGTTTAGCGCTGGTCGCTACAGATCTTCTTTTCAGGTCGTGAACCCGGAGGCCCGCTCGTAGGCTTTCAGGTGCGCAAGCGCCGCCTCCAGCCACTGCACACCCTGCCCCAGCGCCCTTCCCCGCCGGATCATGTCGCCGACGAGATGATCGGCCTCCACGCGCCTACCGGCTTCGATGTCGCGCAGCATCGAGGCCTTGAAGGCGGATCCGGGCGAAAGCAGCATGCGCTCGGCGAACGCGGCGCCTTTTTCGCTCACGGGAAAGCCCGCCGCCCTGGCAACCGCGGCGCAGTCCGCCACGGTCTGCCGCGCAATGCGCTCACCCTCGGGGGTGGCCACGATGTCGCCGATGCTGGCACGCATCAGCGTCGTGAGTGCGGCACCGGCGGACATGAACGCAAACTTCTGCCACAGATCCGCGAGTACATTGGCGCTGGGGCGCGCATCGAAGCTTGCAGCGGCAAAGGCGGCGGCAATGCGTTCACAACGCTGGGCAGAGGCTGCGGCATCACGCTCGCCATAAGTCAGGGACTGCAGCTGGTTGTGGTGCTCGATCTCGCCCGCGGCATTCAGCGTCACGCTGATATGGCACAAGCCACCAAGCACCTGTCGAGCACCGAAGGCGGCATCGAGAGTGTCGAAATGCCGCAGGCCGTTGAGCAAGGGCAGCAAAGTGACGCCCGGACTTTGCATGGCCGGCGCGATGGTCCGGATAGCATCCTCCAGATCGTAGGCCTTGCAGCTCAGCAGGATGATGTCGTAGTCAGGCGCCAGGGACGACAGCTCGACCACCGGCGCTGCGAGATGCGCATCGCCGAGCGGGCTGCGGATGACCAGTCCCTCCGCACGCAGGCGCGCGGCGCGCGCGGGCCGCACCAGAAATGTCACGTCACCGCCGGCCTGAAGAAGCCGCCCGCCAAAGTAGCCGCCGGTACCGCCGGCGCCGAGTACAAGGATGCGCATGACGCGCAGTCTAGCGACGGGTTGGCGCGCCCGCTGCCGCTTGAAACGCAGCACCCGCCTCCCTATGCTGCCCTGACAGGCAGCGCGCAGCGCAGCCAGGTTCCATTTTCCAACAAGTGTTTCTTGGGGCGGCAATGCCGACGCGAGTCGGTCAGCCGCTTTATCCCGTGGGTCTTCTCCAATGCGCATACCTAGCCCCCTCCTCCTGTTCACAGCTTTCGCTTTCGCGCTCACGGCCTGCGGGAAGAAGCCGCCGCAAGGTCCACCACCCGTCATGGAGATCAGCGTGGCGGTGGTGCCCGAGCGCGAGATCACCGAATGGGATGAGTACACCGGCCGCCTCGAAGCCAAGGATTCGGTGGAGATCCGGCCGCAGATCACCGGACAGCTGCTGCGGATACAGTTCACCGAGGGCAAGGAGGTCAAGCAAGGCGATCTTCTGTTCCTGATCGACCCGCGTCCCTTTCAGGCCGAGCTCGATCACGCACTGGCGCAGGTCGAACAGGCACGGGCCGCCATGGAACTTGCCAAGGCGGATCTGGCGCGTGGCGACAAGCTGCTGGCCACGCGCGCCGTGTCACAGGAAGAGTATGACCAGCGCACGGCGACTGCCCGCACCAGTGACGCACAGCTGAAGTCGGCGGAGGCTGCAGTGCAGACGGCTCGCCTGAACCTGGCTTACACGCGCATCACTTCACCCATCAATGGTCGCGTCGGCCGCGCGGAAGTCACTCAGGGCAACCTCGTCAGCCCCACGTCGAAGCTGACCACGGTGGTATCGCTCGAGCCCATGTATGCGTATTTCGATGCGGCCGAGCAGGACTACCTGAAGTACAACGACTTGGCGCGTTCGGGCGCGCGTCCCAGTTCGCGCGAGGTGAAAAACCCGGTGCAGATGGCGCTGGGCAATGAGACCGATTTCAAGCATGCCGGCTACATGGACTTCGTCGACAACAAGGTCAACGGCAGCACCGGCACGCTGACCGGTCGCGCGGTTTTCGAGAACAAGGATCACTACCTCGTGCCCGGCATGTTCGTGCGCGTGCGATTGATCGGCTCGGGCAAATACAAGGGAGTGCTGATCAATGATCGCGCCATTGCGACCGATCAGGATCGCCAATACGTGCTGATCGTGGCTGAAGGTGGCAAGGTCGAATACCGTGCAATCACCACCGGACCGGTGGTCGATGGCCTCAGAGTCGTGCGCGGTGGCGTGAAGGCGGGCGAACAGATCATCGTCAACGGCCTGCAGCGCGTGCGGCCGGGCATGGTGGTGAAGCCACGCATCGTGCCCATGGAAGGAGAGGCGCCCGCTGCTGCCGCAGCTGCACCCGCTGCCGGCAACGGCGGCTGAGTCGCCATGAAATTCGCGCACTTCTTCATCGATCGCCCGATTTTCGCGGGCGTGATCTCGATCATTATTTTCCTGGCAGGTTTCATCGCGCTGCAGCGGCTGCCCATCAGTGAGTATCCAGAGGTGGCGCCACCCTCGGTGGTGGTCTCCGCAGAGTACCCAGGCGCCAGCCCGGCAGTGGTGGCCGAAACGGTCGCCGCTCCACTGGAGCAGGCGATCACGGGCGTCGAGAACATGCTGTACATGTCCTCGCAGTCCTCGTCGACGGGTTCAATGACCCTGACCGTGACGTTCAAGAGCGGCACCAATGCCGATACGGCGCAGGTGCAGGTGCAGAACCGCGTGTCGCAGGCGCTGAACAAGCTGCCGGAAGACGTGCGCCGCATCGGCGTGACCACCGTCAAGAGCAATGCGGCCATCACGCTGTTCGTGCAGCTGATCTCGCCCAACAAGCGCTATGACCTGAAGTACCTGCGCAACTATGCCGAGCTGCAGGTGCGCGACACACTGGCGCGCATCCCGGGCATGGGCCAGGTGCGCGTGTTCGGCGGCGGCAGCTACGCGATGCGCGTGTGGCTCGATCCGCAGCGCGTGGCCGGACGCAACATGACCGCAGGCGATGTGGTGGCCGCGATCCGCGAGCAGAACGTGCAGGTGGCGGCGGGCGTGGTCGGCTCGCAGCCCATGGGCAGCGCTGTCGACCATCAGCTGCTGATCAACGCCCGGGGCCGCCTGGCTTCCGAAGAGGAATTCGAGAACATCATCATCAAGACGGGCGAGCACGGCGAACTCACCCAGTTGAAGGATGTGGCACGGGTCGAGCTGGGTGTCGACAGCTACAGCGTGCTCGGTTACCTCGATCAGACGCCGGCCGTCGCGCTGGCCATCTTCCAGGCGCCGGGCTCCAATGCCCTGCAGCTGTCGGACGATGTGAAGTCGACCATGGCCGAGCTGCAGCGCAACTTCCCCGAAGGGCTGGAATACAGGGTCATCTACGACCCGACGAACTTCGTCCGCGATTCCATCAAGGCGGTGGTCGAGACCTTGTTCGAAGCGCTGCTGCTGGTTGTGCTCGTGGTGATCCTGTTCCTGCAGAGCTGGCGCGCGTCGATCATTCCGCTGGCCGCGGTGCCGGTGTCGATAGTCGGTACCTTTGCCGTGCTGATGATGGCCGGATTCTCGATCAACACGCTGTCGCTGTTCGGACTGGTGCTGGCCATCGGCATCGTGGTCGACGATGCCATCGTGGTGGTGGAGAATGTCGAGCGCAATATTGCGGATGGTCTGTCGCCCCGCGATGCGACCTACAAGGCCATGGATGAGGTCAGTCGACCCATCATTGCCATCGCGCTGGTGCTCTCGGCTGTGTTCCTGCCCATCGCCTTCCTCGGTGGCCTGACCGGTGAGTTCTACCGCCAGTTCGCGGTCACCATCGCGATCTCGACGCTGATCTCGGCCTTCAACTCGCTGACTCTGTCGCCGGCACTGGCGGCCGCCCTGCTTCGCGCTCACGACGCGAAGCCGGATTTCGCCACGCGCGTGATCGATCGCGGCGCGGGGTGGATCTTCCGGCCCTTCAACCGCTTCTTCACGCGTGCCTCGGCCTCCTATGGCCGTGGTGTCTCACGCGTGCTGCGCCTGACTGGAATCGCATTGCTGGTCTATGTCGGCCTGCTGGCGCTGGGCGGCCTGGGGTTCCTGCGGGTGCCGCAGGGCTTCGTGCCAGTGCAGGACAAGGACTATGTCATCGCCTTCGCGCAGTTGCCGGATGCGGCATCGCTGTCGCGAACCGAGGCGGTAATGAAGCGCATGGGCGATGTCATGGGCGCCGAGCCGGGCGTGAAGAACGTGATCACATTCTCCGGCATGTCTATCACTTCCGGACTGGGACTGGCTTCGAACAGTGGCGTCATCTTCGCCACGCTCGATCCGCAGGCCGAACGCAAGGGCAAGAACATGTCGGCCACGGCCATCGCCCAGCGCCTGCAGATGAAGCTGGGTGGCATCGAGGATGCCTTCATCGGCGTCGTGCAGCCTCCGCCCGTCAACGGCATGGGCAATCTCGGCGGCTTCAAACTGCAGATCGAAGACCGCAGCGCGCTGGGATACCAGGGCCTGAATAACGTATTGCAGACCTTCATGGCCGAGGCGAACAAGACTCCCGGTGTCGTGGGCGCGTTCTCCAACTACCTGGTCAATGTGCCGCAGGTGTACGCGGATATCGACCGTGCCAAGGCCAAGCGCGAGGATATTCCTCTGGCCAATGTCTTCGATGCGCTGCAGACCTACCTCGGGTCGCTGTACGTGAATGACATCAATCTCTTCGGTCGCAGCTATCAGGTGATCGCACAGGCCGACGCGCAGTGGCGCGCCCGCAAGGAGCAGATTCTGGAGCTCAAGACGCGCAATGCCGCCGGCGGCATGGTGCCTCTGGGGTCGGTGGTGTCGGTACGCGACAGCGTGGGGCCGGACAGCGTCATCCATTACAACGGCTATCTCGCGGCGGACATCAATGGCCAGTCCGCGCCCGGCAGCAGTTCGAGCGCAGCTCTCGATGCCATCGAAAAGCTGGCGCGCGAGAAGCTGCCGGCAGGTGTCGGCTTCGAATGGACGGATCTTTCCTATCAGGAGATCCTGTCGCGCGGCAGCTCGACGCTGATATTCCCGCTCTGCGTGCTGCTGGCGTTTCTGGTGCTGGCCGCACAGTACGAGAGCTGGACGCTGCCGATGGCGGTGATCCTGATCGTGCCAATGTGCATCGTCTCCGCAGTGGTGGGGCTGTGGCTCACGGGCGGTGACAACAACATCTTCACCAAGGTGGGCTTCATCGTGCTGGTGGGGCTGGCGTGCAAGAACGCCATCCTCATCGTCGAGTTCGCGGTGCATCTGGAAGAGCATGGCCGCACTGCGCTGGAGGCGGCCATCGAATCGTGCCGGCTGCGGCTGCGTCCCATCATCATGACGTCTCTGGCATTCATCATGGGTGTAGTGCCGCTGGTGTTTTCCAGCGGCGCGGGCTCGGAGATGCGACATGCCATGGGTGTGGCAGTGTTCTCCGGCATGCTGGGCGTGACCTTCTTCGGATTGTTCCTGACGCCAGTGTTCTTTGTGGTGATCCGCGGACTCGTGCTGCGCGCCAAGGGAGGCGTTTCCCATGCGTAAAGTCAGCGTAGTCATCGCCGTATCAGCAGCGCTGGCCGGTTGCGCAGTCGGCCCCAACTATCATGCCCCGAAGGTCGCGACGCAGGACAGCTATGCCGGCGCAGAACTCGTCACGCCTGCGCAGGGAGCCGTCGATTCGGCCT
>DATNCK010000440.1:0-5948 GCA_035571575.1 Steroidobacteraceae bacterium
TGCCGGCAGGTCCCCAGCAGGTGCTGCCGGCGGTGCCACTGCTGGCTGAATTGCGGGCCGCGCAGCGCGGCGATCAGGCCGCCTTTGCCTGCCTGGTACGCGCGCATCAGGCACGCGTGTTCAGCGTGGCGCTGCGCCTCACCGGCCGCCGCGAAGATGCCGAAGAGCTGGCGCAGGATGCCTTCGTGCAGCTGCATGCGGCGCTGTCGCAGATCAACAGTCCCGCGCATCTGCTGCACTGGCTGCTGCGCACCATCTCCCATCGCAGCATCGACCGTCTGCGGCAGCGTGAACGATCGCCGCGGCTGGTGCAGATCGAAGTCGAGCATGCCGCGGAAGAAAATGCGGTGGATCCGCTGTGGTCGCGCCGACTGCACGCCTTGCTGAGCGAGCTGCCCGTGGCGCCGCGCGCCGTGCTGCTGCTGCGCTACCAGGAAGATCTGGAACCCGGCGAGATCGCCGCCGCGCTCGACATGCCGCTGAACACTGTGAAAAGCCATCTGCGCCGCTCGCTGGAATGGCTGCGCGCGCAGCAGGTCGCAGCCGGAGAGAACCATGGACATTGAGCAATCGCTGCGGGCCGCGCTGCGACCGGTGGAGCCCGGTGCGGACTTCGCTGCCGGCGTACTGGCACGCATCGCCGTGGAAAAGCAGGCCCGGCAACGCCGCGCGCGCTGGCAGATGCCGCTGGCATTGGCGGCATCGGTGCTGGTGGCTGTCGTGGGCCTGAAGATCGTGATGCAGCAGCGCGAAGCGCAACGCATCGAGACGGCGCGGCAGCAGCTGGCGCTGGCGCTGGAGATCACCAGCTCGCAGCTGAATTCGCTGCAGCAGAAACTGAACCCGAACGAATCGAAGGAGAACGGCATATGAAACGTACTGCATGGTTCGCGGCGCTGGCGCTGCTGCCCGCAATGGCGATGGCCCAGGGTGCAATGGCCCAGGGCGCGCGCCTGAAGCTGCCGGATTTCTCCGGCCTAGCCGGCAAGGCCAAGGAGTCGGTCGACATCTCGCTGGACGGCGACACATTGAAGATGGCCAGCGGCTTCCTCGGCGGCGGCAAGGGCAATGATCCGGAATTTGCCGAAGCGGTGAAGTCCCTGCAGGGTGTTTACGTGAAGGTGTTCTCCTTCGAGCAGGCCGGCATGTATTCCGCGCACGACATCGAGTCAGTCGTGACCCAGGTGGAAAAGCAGGGCTGGAAGAAGTTGATGTCAGTGCGCGACAAGAGCGATCGCGTGGAGATGTGGCTGAACACCGAGAGCGCCGATGGCGGCATGCTGTTTGTCGCCACCGAACCCACCGAGCTGGTGCTGATCAACATCGTCGGCAAGGTGGATCTGCAGACCCTGAGCAAATTGCAGGGGCGCATGGGCGTGCCGCTGCTGCCTGGTGTGCCCGGCATCCGTCCGCCTGTGCCGCCGGTACCACCCGTTCCTGCTGCGCGTGCGGCGCCGGCTGCTCCTGCCGCGCAGGCCGCGCCCGCAGCGCCGGCCGCCCCTGCAGCGCCGAAGCTCTAGAACAGCTCGATCTCCGCCGGCTGGCGTTGTGCATCCGGCGTCAGCCGGCCATCGGCGATCAGCCGTTCGTGCTGGAACACCTGGTTACGGCCGCTGCCCTTGGCGTGATACAGCGCTGCATCGGCGCGACCGATGGCATCAGCGGGCGCATCCTGCGAGCGGATCTTTGTCCAGCCGATGCTCACCGTTATCTTGTCCACCTGCGGAAAACGGTGCCGCTCCACCGCCGCGCGCAACCGCTCCAGTGCGCCGGCCGTCGCGCGCTCGGGGCATTCGCGCAGCAGCACCACGAATTCCTCGCCGCCGAAACGATACACGCGATCATTGCCGCGGAAGCTGCGCTGGATGATCTGGCTCACCAGCAACAGCACCTCGTCGCCGAATACATGGCCGTGGCGGTCGTTGACGGATTTGAAATGATCCACATCGGCGAGCCCGATCCAGCAGGCCTTGCCGTCCGCGCCGCTTTCCGGTCGCAAATCGCGGCGCAGCTTCTCGAACTGTGTCTCGAAGGTCTTGCGGTTCAGCAGGCCGGTGAGTGTGTCGCGCTGGCCGTAATCGATGAGCGCCATGTGATTGCGCACGATGCGCAGCACTCCGCCCACCAGATGCAGATCGCGTTCATCCGGTGAGCGCTGGCTGAATACCTGCAGCACGCCGGCAATCTCATCGTTCTCATCGGGTACGGCGAACAGTGTCTCGAAGGTGCCCGGCATGCGCGGCAGCCGCTGTGGCTGGCCAGTGTCCACGCATCGCTGCCAGGCGGCATGCTCCCGCAATAGATAGGTGGTGGCCGCACTGCGAATGATTTCGACACTGCCGCGATTGGCATTTGCTGCAATGCAATGTATAGCGCCGCCACCAGCGCCATCGTTCACCAGCTTGAAAAGGGTGACGGTGTCCGCCTGCAGGAACTGCAGCAGCAGCTGCACCAGTGATAACTCGATCTCATCCCGGTCGCGATGCCCCGTGGTGGCCGCGACGCGGTCCATCAATAGTGGGGACGCATCCATGCCAGTCGATCATAGCCAGCACGTTTGGCAGGGGCGAGGAGCCAATTGGGGATATGCGACTTAAATCACCGAAGCAAATGTGACCATCCGCCCGTTACATTCCGCGGCGTCGTTCGTCATGCACTCCAGGGACGGAGTTATCGCGATGCGCAAGAGCGGAACAGAGCAGTTCGACGTGCTGGTGGCGCCGCACCTGGGAGCGCTGTTCAGGGTGGCCTACCGCCTGGTGGGCAACACGGCGGATGCCCAGGATCTGGTGCAGGACACCTGCATCGCGGCCTGCGAAAACCCGGTCGACCTCGACACTGCACGGCATCCGGTGCGCTGGCTGCTGCGCGTGCTGCACAACCGCTTCATCGATGGGGCGCGGCGCCGCAAACGTACGCCGGTGGTAGCACTCGAGGAGGTGAGCGCCACGGCACGCATGATCAGCAGCGAGCCAGGTCCTGAAGCGCAGCTGGTGCAGGACGAGAGTGAGCGCCTGCTGCATCAGGCCTTCCTGCAGCTCGACCCCATGCAACGCACGCTGCTTTCATTGCGTGCCGAAGGTCACGACCTTGCCGAGATCGAAGCCATTACCGGCGTCGGTCGCGACGTACTCAGGGCCAGGCTGCATCGCGCACGACGCAGCCTGGCGCAGCAGCTCAATACACAGGCGGCGGAACCACACACCGTACGCGCCGGGAGTCACGCATGAACTGCCAGGAGATCTGCAGCATTCTCGATGACCGCTGCATCGCCGGATTGAGTGACGCCGACCGCGACGTAGTCGAAGCGCATCTGCGCGTGTGCGATGACTGCGCAGATGAATGGAGCGTGCAACAGCGCCTGTCGAAGATCACCATTCCCGCTATGCCCGTGGCGCTGGCGCGGCAATGCCGCGCGCTGGTGTCGGCGCAGACAGACTTCGGAGCTGACAGTCGGGGCAAGCGGCGCATGAGTCGCATGATTGTGATTGGCACCTTGGCGGCTGTGGCTGCCGCTGCAGCCCTGCTGAGTACGGTGCTGTTGAAGTCCGAAAAAGCGCCAGAAGCCATAGCCGCCGCGACGGCAGTATCGCCCGCTGAGCCGGTGACCGAGGCTCGCGGCGATACCGCGATTGCCCCGACCGTCTCTCCTGCGATCACGTCGGCCGGACCCGGGAAAAAGACACAGCCACCGCTCGAATCTCCGCGCTTCACCGTGCTTGTGCTGCCGCTACAGGACCGTACGACGGACGAGGCCAGCAGGCTGGCGACCAGGGCTTTCTACTCCGCATTGCTGGATGGATTGCGCGCAGTGCCCGGCCTCACCTTGTTGCAGGTTGGGAGCGTCGGAAACGACATCGCGCCGACGGAGTATCAACTCACCGTCAGCGCGGATGGACCAGTGCAGGGCAGATGGAGTGCCCGGATGCTGTTGAAGGCAAGCATGTCAGTAACCGTTGATGCACAAGAACAGCGGGCGACCGTCCCGCAGGCATTCCAGTATTCCAGTGTGGCAGCACCCGCTTGCACGGGGTCCCTGGTGGATCGTCCCGTCACCGACTGTTCTGATCCAAAAAGTGGAGCTGCCGGGCAAGTCGATCTCATGCGGCTCGCCGCGTTTCCGCCTGATCCCTCTGCGCGCCGGGCGTTGCAGGCCCGGCTTCTTGATCGGACACTGAGCCCAGATGTGCGTTTCAAGGCACTCGCGGATCTGCAGTTCGCGCGGGCAGCCGTTGTGCGCGGCCCGCAATTCACAACCCTTGTCGAACGGCGTCCCGATCTGGACAAAGTGACTCTGCACGGCGTAGTCGATCTACTCGCTACGACTAGCAATCCAGACATTCGAGCGCAGATATCGCGCCTGCTGCGCGGCACGCCTCGGCCGGAACTCGTCCAGCCACTGATCGATTCTTACCAACTGGACACGAATGACAGCAGCCGCCTGGAAGTGGCAACTACGCTGGCAGCGGACTACGCGCAGGACCCCAAAGGCCGCGAGGCTCTGGAGTCCATGGTTCGGAACGATCCGCGTGAACTGACACGCATGGTCGCAAAGCGCGCCCTGTCGGGAGATGCCTCCTGGATCGCGTACGTACTGCATCAGGTTCAGGACCCGGAGCTGGCCGATGCGCGTCGTCTCGAAGCGCTGACGTATATGTCCGCTTCAGGCCAGGGGCAGAAGATTCGCGAGCTGCTGAATGCGCAGGCGGTCGCGGCACTTGCGCAAATCATGCCCCGCGCCTTGGCCTCTTTTCCAGAATCCTCGGCTTTCCGCCCCACCGCGGATGGCCTGGTGGGTCTGGCCAGCAACCTGGCCGCCACGAACCAGCCGGCAACCATCGATCTGCTGATTGGCATGCTGCAATCCACCAGCGATCCGATGATCCGCCAGATCTCTGTCTATGCGCTGGCACGGCATCACGACGACGCCAGGGCGTTGGCCGCACTCGAAGAAATCAAGGCTCGTGACCCCGATCCGCAGCTGCGCGATGCGGCTGCCAGTCATCAGCCGCAGCTCGTTACTCCGCCACCTGGTACATGATGGCATCGATGCTCGCGGCGCGCAGTTCACGCCGCGTGGCATTGAGCTTGGCCAGATCGCGTATCGGCCCGATCAGCACGCGATGCAGCTCATCGGCATCGATGGCCACATGCTGCACGCGGGCCTCGATGCCCAGCTTCGCCACCTTGGCGCGCAGCCGTTCTGCATCGTCGCGGTTGCGATACGAGCCCACCTGCAGCACATAGGCGCCGGGTTGTTCCACCGGTGCCGGCGTGGTGTCGCGTCGCGCGTTGCTGCCCTTCTCCGGAACGATCACCTCGAACTTGGGCAGCATGTTGTAGAACTCATATTGCGAGCCAGAGGTGTCCACTCCCGTGTCGCCGTCATCCGCTGGCTTCGTGCTCTTCGGCTTGGGCAGGGGCTTGGTCTCGACAGCGGGAATTTTCTCCCGATCCACCACATACACCGCGAGTGCTACGGCAAGGCCCAGCACAAGCCCCGCGGCAAAGGTCCGGTAGTGCAGCGGCAGGCCGGCAGCGTTCTTGCCGCTGTGCTTGTAGTCGCGTGAACTCAGGCGTTGCCGCGGTGCGCTCACATGGTCTCCGGAGCGGAAACTCCCAGCAGCGACAGCCCGTTGCGCACCACCTGCTGCGTGGCCAGTGCCAGCGCCACGCGCGCGTTGCGCAGCTTGTCGTCTTCGACGATGAACTGCTCGGCGTTGTACCAGGTGTGAAAACTGTTGGCCAGGTCGCGCAGGTAGTGCACCAGTGCATGCGGAGCACGGTTCGTCGCCGCGAGCTGGATCAGTTCCGGATACCGGCTCAGCGCGGTGAGCAATGCGGTCTCATGCGTGGAGGCGAGCGTATCGAGACTCGACAATGCCAGCGGCCCGTCGTAGCGATGGCCCTTGGCCGCCAGTTGCCGCAGCACGCTGGCGACGCGCGCA
>DATNCK010000441.1:0-9155 GCA_035571575.1 Steroidobacteraceae bacterium
ACGGGAATGAAGCTGGTGCGGTGGGCGAAGTGCGCTTGCGTCAGTACAAAGAAGTCGTGGAAAGCCTGGGCTTCGGCGGGCAATCGCGCGGCCTGCACCCCCATCACCCAGTCCACGGCGCGGCGCCGACCCCAATCGCCGAGCATCATGAGCGGTGCCACGCGTAGCGCCATGCTGATGCGTTGCCGCGTGATGCCCGCGGGTGCCACCAGCCCGAGACTGTGCACCCGTGATGCCCGGCGAGCGGCGTAGTCCAGCGCCAGCCACGCCCCCTGTGAGGCGCCAGCAATGTGCGCGCCGGCCAGGCCCAGGGCGCTCCATACATCGTCGAGCCACAGTGCATGTCGTTCGCCCTGCATGGAGGGCCGTGATGCAGCGCTGAAACCCGGCTCGCCGATCATGTCGACGGCGTAGACGCGCAAGTGCTGCGTCAACAGCGGCAGATCATCCAGCCACATCGCCGATGTGGTGGCGCCGCCGTGAAACAGCAGCAATGGTGGGAGATCGGCAGCTCCGGCCGCCAGCACGAAGGTCTCACCCTCACGCGTGGGGATGCGCAGCTCTTCGCAGCGCAACGGTGCCGCATCGAGCAGCCGGCGATACTGCGCATGCACCAGCTGCCGGCCGCGTTCGGAATGGAACGTGCCCGTCATGAGAGTGCTGTGCGCCCGGCGTTCAGATTGTGGTGTCGTACTGCCGCAGGCCGTCGGCGATGGTGACCCAGGACAGCTTCTCGGAAACCCAGATATGCGCCGAAGGCGTGAAGGCCTCGGGATCGTCCATGCTGGCCAGCGTCACGTCGATTTCTCCGGGCCGCGTCGACTTCTCATAGGTAAGGCAGGTGCCGCAGCGCGGGCAATGTCCGCGCAGCACTCCGGGAGAGCTTGCCACCCGCTGCAATCCGGCACGTGGCAGGGCGATGCATTCCTTTTCGAAGGTCGCCCAGGCCACCATCGGAGCGCCCGACGCGCGCCGGCAGCTGTCGCAATGGCACACGCATACGAAGGTGGGAGCACTGAGAATGTTGTAACGCACCGCGCCACAGAGGCAGCCACCGGCCGATGTCATCGTTACGTTCCCTTGATCTCGCGCTTCTGCGTGGCGCGGCGATGCGCGATTTCCTGCGCAAAGATGGGCGTGCGCAGGTAGTTGCCATTCTTCATCGAATCCGGCAGCGGCGTGAACGGCACCATGGATTCCAGCAGTGCATTGCAACGCGCCTCGACGCCGACCCGGTATTCGGGCTGCAGCACGATGAACAGGTCGTTGTGCAGGATGCCATCGAGCACGAAACGGCCGACGACCACGGGATCCTGCGGACGCGTCCATGCGGGCGAAACGGCGGCGCGCGCAGGTGCGTTGCGCGGTGCGCCGGTGCCGCCAGCGGCCGCTCGTGGCGCAGCGCTGGCCGCGGCGGGCAGTGCTTCGTTCTTCAATGAATCCGGCCGATGGGTTTCGCTCTGGCCGATATTCGTGGTGGTAAGTCCGGGGATGAAGGCCGAAGTACCAATGTTCGATTCGCGCAGCTCGTGACGCAGTTCTTCCATCAGGCCTACGGCCGCGATCTTCGACACCGTGTAGATGCCGGCGCCGCTGCCGGGCAGGATGCCGCTGGTCGACGTAGTGGTGACGATATGCGCGCCGGTCTTGCGGGCCAGCATGCGCGGCACAAATGTGTTCACGCCGTGGATCGGGCCCCAAAGGTTCACGCCCAGTCCCCACTCCCAGTCCTTCAGCGAGCCGGTCGCGGCTGACTGCTGCAGGCCCACGCCAGCGTTGTTCACCAGGATATCCACCGGGCCGAACTTCTTCTCGATGGCATCGGCGGTGCGCTGCCAGCCATCGCGATCCAGCACATCGTGGACCACGGGGAACAGGCGCGGGTCATTCGGCGGGAAGTTCTTCAGTGCATCGGCGAACTGCTTGTCGTCGAGATTGCCGATCACCACCTTGGCGCCGTACTCATGCATCACTCGCGCAATGCCCAGGCCGATGCCGCTGGAGCCGCCGGTGATGTACACGACCTTGTCCTTCACATCGGTGATCGTGGGTGCCTGCGCGGTGCCGACACCGGCGCCAGCGCCGCCGCCTGCTGCCGGCGCATCCGCTGCTGCCGCATTGCGCGTACCCAATGTGCCGAGCACGCCGGCCGCGCCGGCTGCCATGGCCATGCCACCGAGAACCTGCCGCCGCTTCAGTGAATGCTCATCCATGTTCGTTTCCCCCGGGTTTTGTGGCGCGGGCCGCCGGCCGCTGAGGGCCATGATAGGCGAGGGAGCGGGACGAGAGAATCGCGGATGTAAGTGCCCGCCATGCCGCGCCTTTGGAAGGCCGCGGCTCAGCCCTTGGCTCGTGCCTTGCCTTCGACCGCCAGTCCGGCGCGCTGTTTGGCAGTGAGCCCGGCGCATACCAGGCCATACGAGTGATCGACCAGGCGTTTCACTTCGCGGGACGGTACATCGGCATCCAGATCGACCGAGATCCAGTAGCGGCGATCCAGATGCGAACGGTGTCCCACGCCTTTGTATTGCTGGCGCAGCGCCTGTGCGAGGGTCGGGTCGCACTTGAGGATCACGAATTCCTCTCCGCGCGCCGAAACAATGGCAAACATCTTGCCCATGATCTTGTAGATGAAAGCCAGTGGTGGGGAGCCGGCGCGCGCAGACATGGGATGCAGTGTGGCGCCAGGCATCCGGCCCAGTACGGTCTGCAATGATTTCGTCTTGCGACCGGGCGCCGGCGCAGCTTTGGCTGTCTTTGCCTTTTTCGCTGTCTTGCGACGGATGCCGCCCGTCTCGGTGTATTGCTTCGCCATGTACTGCGGCAGTGAGTCAACGCGGCGGGAGCTGCGAGCCATGCCCGCTTCCCGCGCGCTGCCTACTTGCTGTTGCCTGGCGCGGCAGGCCTGGGTGCTGCACCAGGAGCGGCGCCTGCGGCGTTAGGCGCCGCATTCTGGCCACCGCCATTGCCGCGGAAGCTGCTCTGCAGCAGATGCGTCAGCGTGTGCACGTAGCGCAGCTTGCCGTTCTCCAGGCGGAACATATGCGAATCCGGCGCGCCGCTGCCGCCATTCGGGCTACCGGCGCCGAAGGTACAGAATGCCACTACCGTGCCCGTGACTTCATCGACCACGAAACGGCGGTTGGCGATATTCACGCCAGCCGGCACGCCAGCTTCGCAGCTGTCGTCGGCGCGACCGCGGCCGGTGTACATGCCACCTTCGGTGCGCACGCAGGGGAAGCCCCAGGGCACCTGGTCGATCTTGGCTTCGAGGAAGGCATCGAGGTAGGCATTGGCCGCGCGCACCAGCGTGGCGCGCGAATCGCGCCGATCTGCGGGAATCGGACCCCAGTTTTCCTCGGACGCGTGTTCCAGATAGGCATCGGCGTTGAACAGCCAGTAGCCCGTTGTGGTCCACAGCACTTCCACCTCGGCGATCTTGTCGTGATTGACACGCAGTCGCACACCAGCCACATAGGGCTCAGCCTTGTTCGTGACGATGATCTCGGTGAAGGTCTGGCATGAGTCCTGATCAATGAGGCTCATGGAATGCGTGATGTTCAGCGGCTTGGTGAGAAAGCCGGTCTTGATGTCCTCGGCCTTCATGTTTTCCTGATAGCCCACGCCATTGGCCAGCGGCAGACCGGACAGATCGCCCTTGGCCTGCGCGGCCAGGTAGAGATTCACGGCGTACTGCAGTCCGCCGCGTGCGCAGGACACCATGGGCTTCTGCGTGGCGGGCGGTGCGGAGGGTTGTGCAGGAGCCTGGGCCGCCTGGCTCAGCATGGATACCAACGCGCCACCCAGCGCGACACACAAAGATGAAAAAGACGAACGCTTCACGGCAGCCCCCTGATTGTTACGACCCGGAAGATCAGATCATATCGTCATCGAGGCGCGCCTTGATGTCCACGTAAGCTGCAGTGATGAGCTTTTTCAGGGCATTTTCGTCTATCACTTCGCCGGGAATGAGCTTCACGTGCCGCATGCGCTTGCCGCTGCCTTCCAGCAACCCGGCCGGATCATCGAGCGTGACGCCGTGGAAGAAGCCCACATTGACGTGACTCCTGAATGCGTTGACCTGGGCGAACGCGGCATCCCCCACGCAGGCAGTGGGACCGCCGTCGTGCATGAGTTCAAGCACGTCGGCACCGCAACTGCGCAAATGCGAAAACCAGTAGCGGGCGAGGGCGCGCAGTTGAGCCGGTTCACCGTTCAGCCAGCGCTCGACGGCGGCGTCTGACTTCGCGGCACCCGAGAGGCGGAAAATTTCCTGCCGTCCGGTGAGGCCCGACAGATCGAAGGGGACGCGAGTCTTGTTCATCCGGCCCTGATTCGGCAGCGGTGCTGGCATTGCGTGCAGTGACAGGTGTGAATGAACAGCGGCTCGCCCAGAAGCTGGTATTCGATGTCCCCGCAGAGGCATCGTCCCCGTCGCACCTTCACGCTGCGCTACCTGAGTGGCAGATACACATCGGTGATGGCCTCGTGTGCCTTCACGTTTGGCCCGACGTTGACATAGTGGAACACGAGCGGCAGATCAGCCTTCTGCTCGCCGCTGCGCGGCAGCCACTCGTCATAGAGGTATTGCGCGGCCTTGTTGTCGAGGCGCGAGCCCACATCGCGCGCCAGCGCGCAGCGCATCGCGGGGATGAGCATTGGCACGATTCCCTGCGCATTGGGCTCCACCGGATCCTCATACGAGAGGCACATGTCGACGCGGTGTGCGGCGGGATCGACCGTTCTCGGATCGGTGTAGTGCAGACCATAGCTGCGATGGCGCGCCTGATCGAGCAGACGGCGCTCGATCTTCCAGGCAATCAGCTTGCGAGCGGTCTCATGTTCGAGAGCCGGCGGCCCGACGTGACTGATGCCCGCGACCTTCGTTTCAGGAAAGGTGACGATGGTGACTTGCATGAACCTGTCTCAAAGAATCTCAACCCATCTTCGTGGGCTTTCTGCCCTGCCTGGCCAGCGTTGCCTTGCCCATGGTGCGCTGGAAGCCCTTTTCACTGGCGCCGGCAGCCTTGGCTACCTCGAGGAGACGGGCCGCCTGTGACTGTACGGACTTGGCCTTTTTCTTTGCCATCGGAACTCTCCATGGATTTGCTGCAGGAAGCGAGCGTACTCGCTGGCACGCTGGCGTGTCATGGGAAAGAGGAGCCCAGAATCCCCTGCATGACGGCAGCGACATCGGCCGCCCGCGGATCCTTTCTGGCCAGCAGCCCGGCGACGACGCCGAGCTGATCCGGCATCGATCGGTTCTGACTCATCTTCCACTTTCCGGTCAGTTTGCTGATCGGGATCTCGACGCCGACGATCGCCGCAAGCTGTTTGTCGACATAGTCCGCTGGCGCGTCGGATACCGACCATGGGAGAGCCTGTGAAGCCTCATGCCGATCGGTCAGCCTGCTCACATGCTGATGCAGCCAGGCGCTGTCCTGGATGAACACTGGAACGCCAACGGCATGCACGACGGCGTAATTCCAGGTGGGCACCGCCTTGCCGTGTTCGTGCTTGCTCGGGTACCAGGATGGGGTGATGTACACCTGCGGCCCCTGGAAGATCACCAGGGTTGGAATGGCCGAAGGCGGGTTGCGCCAGATCGGGTTTCCCCTCGCCACATGACCCACCAGGGTTCCGAACTCTCCGCGCGCGGGGTCGATGTCGAAAGGAATGTGATTGGCGATTAGCTCCCCATCGCCCATCGAGATCCACGCGCCCAGGGGATGCGTCCGGATGAGGGAGTGCATCACCTCCGTGCGCGTTTCTTCATTCTGCTTGGGGTTGTACATGCGCCTCCACTGCCTCCAACGCATGGTTCACTGCCCCCGCAATCCGCGGGTCGGGTCTGCGACGCGTGGCGTATCCGGTTCCTATGGTGTCGTACAGCATTGCCCTTCAGGTGACGCCGCGCGCCTGTTCGCTGCGTCATTTTCGCCCACCGTACACCCGCTCTGCACCCCCGGTACAGCCGCGCCGCTGGATGGTTTTGAAGTGATAGGGCACACTCGGGGTCCATAACAATGAGTCGGCTTCGGGGGGTCCATGCCGAAATCGTTGACGCTGCTGCTGGCCTTGGTGCTTCCGTGTTGCGCGGTGCTCGCGCAATCTGCGGAGCCGGCTGGCGCCGTTCCGCAACTGGCCAATGGCAAACCCGATCTCTCCGGCCATTGGAACAACCCGTACACGCCTGACATGGCCGCCGCGGGCAAGGTGCTGGATCCGAAAACGCGTCAGCCGCTGGAATTCTCACGCGCAGCGATTCCCGATGCGAAGGCCCAGGCGGCAGGCAATGCCGCGCGCACGGTGGATCTGCCTTACACCGACTGGGGCCTGAAGCACTGGAAGTCCTATGACCCGGTGAACGACGGCGACTATGCGGGCAGCTGCCTGCCGTTCGGCATGTCGCGCAATATCAACTCGCCGCATGGCGTGCAGTTCGTGCAGACGCCGCAGGCGCTGGCGATGCTGTTCGAGCAGAACACCTGGTTCCACTGGGTGCCCACGGCGGGCCAGAAGTGGCCGGAGGATATGCCGGCTTCGTGGAATGGCGTCTCCGTCGGTCACTGGGAAGGCGATACGCTGGTGGTCGAGACATCGGGCTTCAATGGCTATACGCGGCTCGATACCGCCGGACATCCGCACAGCAAGCAGCTGAAGCTCACCAACACTTTTCGCCGCGTGGATGCGAAGACCATCGAACACACGGTGACGGTGCACGATCCAAAAGCCTACACACGCGACTGGATGAATGTGCGCACCTGGCGTCTGAAGCCGACTTCGGATGTGGTGATGGAATATTCCTGCGAAGAGAACAATCTGAGCAACCTGTTCAGCGGTGTCATCAAGCCATGGAAACCGCCGGAGGATGACGATGAAGACTGAGACAATCAACCGGTTCTGGGGTGCATTGCCTGTTGCGGCGCTGTTCCTGCTGGGTCCGGCGCAGGCGCATCATTCCACCGCCGCGGAATTCGATTCGAGCAAGCCGGTGACCTTCACGGGCACGGTGCAGAAGGTGATGTGGATGAATCCGCACATCTACACGCACATCGAGGTGAAGCCGCAGGCTGGGCCAACGACGGTGTATCGCGTGGAGGGAGGCGCGCCCAACGCACTGTTCCGGCAGGGCTGGCGCAAGGATTCGCTGAAGGCGGGCGATACCGTTACGGTCAAGAGCTGGCGCGCGAAGAATCCCGACTCATTCAACGTGGGCCAGGCCACTATCACGGCGACGGATGGCCACAAGATCTTCAGCGGCGACGGACCGGCGAAGGTCAGCGGCGACTAGCCGCTTTCAGCGCGAGCGTATGGAGGGCGCTACAACGGCTCGTGAACGTAGTAGCACAGCCCGTCGGGCGCCAGGATGAAGAACACCTGGAATTTCTGTCCCTTCCTTTCGTCCACGCGCCAGTTTGCGACGCGAACACCCTTCGCCTCCAGTTCGGCCTTGATGTCGGCGATGCCGGAAACCAGGATGGCCGCGCCGTCCTCTGATGCATCGCCGTGGTTCACCGCAAACCCGAGCCGCACGCCGTCGCGTTCCAGAATGACTGTCGGCACCGGCTCGTGAACTCTCTCCACCTCGCGCATGCCGAAATGACTGCAGTACCACGTCGAGGCGGTATCGATGTCCTCGACGGGTAGCGCCAGCACGTCCTTCTGGTAGGGAAATGCCGCCTTGAATCTGGCGGGCACACTCACTGCTTCAATCCCGACTGTCATGACACCACCGGCTCTTTATGACTGGCGATGGAAGCAAACCAGTGCAGGCCGCAGCCTGCCAGCGACAGGTAGATGCCGATCACGGCAACCGGCCGTGACAATGGATTGTTGTGCGACTCCGCAAAGAACGACACCAGCAGCAACACGGGCACGATCAGCACGGCGAGACTGCCGATCATTTGCATTCGTCGTGCGGTGCGCCCCAGCAACGGTCTGAAGTACGAACCCAGCACCAGATTGAGCAGCGCGCCGTAAAGCGTGTAGATGTGCGCGGACCGGAACATCAGCCGCGGCGCATCGGGCATGCCGTTCAGATGAGAAAACGCCAGCTCCATGTACTGCCCGGTAAGCACGAAGGCGATCAGGCCGAGCAGGCCCGCTACCAGGTGCACGCCGCGCAGGCTGTTCATGCGTCCCCCAGCTCCCTGTGGAGCGCGCTATAGAAAGTTGTTGGGCCAGATCATCGTGCGCCACATGTGCGCCACGGGTGAATCGTCGAAGCCCAGTCCTTCCTCCGGTTCGCGGAAATGGCGACCGATGATGTCGGTGAAGATGGCGGGATCGATGTCCACACCATCCTGGAAGGCGTAGATGTCGTAGATGGTGATCAGACGCGAGGTCATGTACCAGCGATGATTGCGCGCGTCGCGATGCGCCTTCTGGATGTATTCGGGGGGTTCGTAGTCCGGACCGAAGAACTGGTTGTAGGCGTCCGGATATTTGAATCCCACCGACTCATCCGCGAAGTAGCGCAGCGCCTGGTGATATTGAACGGCCCAGGCCACTTCCTCGCTCACGTAGGGCGCGATCATCTGCGCGCCCCAGTACCCATGATCGGTGCGGATCAGCGCGCCGTTGGAGATATCGTGCAGCAGGCAGGCGATGACCACCGTTTCGCTCTGGCCGGAGTCCATCGCCTGCTTGGCGCTCTGCAGCAGGTGTCGGAATGCGATGTCGGTGAAGCGGTAGTGGAAGAAATCGAGCAGCCGCGGCTTCTCCGGCATCACAGGAAGAGTAGGGTTCTGTCCCATCATGAACACGGCGCCGTGCTCGTTCATGCGCCTGAGCAGCGGGGGTTCTGGCTCCTGCATGCCTTCGGCGGTGAAATTGCTGACGGGCTGCGGCATGGCCAGTCGCTCGCGTCCGGCCTGCGGGCATTCGGAAGGTGTAATAAAACGGCCGCGTTTGCGGTACTGACTCATGCCTGTTGTCCCTGTCGGCGCGCGATGGTGGCGCAGATCATCAATTGCAGCTGGTGGTAGATCATCACGGGCAGAATGATCGCGCCGATCTCCGCCGAAGGGAACAGCACGCGCGCCATGGGCACGCCGCTGACCAGACTCTTGAGTGTGCCGCAGTAGAGCAGGGCGCGACCGTCAGGCGCGGAAAAGCCCGCGAGGCGTGCGATGCCGCGTGTGGCCAGCAAT
>DATNCK010000442.1:0-5931 GCA_035571575.1 Steroidobacteraceae bacterium
GAGGTTGCCCAGATTCTGCGTCGAGTTGGCTGCGAGGAAAACGAAGAAGTAGCCGTTGCGAGACTTGGTGCTGTACAGGCTGACGCCGCCGCTGAAACGACCCTCGGGGGATTGCGCCTTCGCGCCCCCCTCGACGGTATCGGCCACTTCGGCATTGAACAGGTCGTTCACACCGGCGACATTGTTCGCATTGGCCACGGCGCCCACGCCCGTCTGGTTGAAGCCGCCGCTGCGAAAGCCACGACTCCAGCTGGTGTACAAGGTGACATTGTCCGCCGGCTTGTAACGCAGCGTGGCCTTGGGCTGCAGTTTACTCCAGGTGTGTGCCCGCACCTCGCCACTCACCGCCGAAGGATCCGGCAGGAAGGCGGTGGGCGTATCCGTTGTGTTCTGGCGCTGGTCTTCGTCGTAACGCAGCGCGGCATCGAACTGCAGCTGCGGCGTCAAATCGTAGGTGGCATCGGCAAACACGGCCCAGGCATCGTTGCTCTGCGAATCGGCAAGAAAGGTCGCGCTGGGATTGGAGCCGGAGAGCCGCGGGTTGCGATAGATCGGGAATACGCCCGCGCCGGTATCGACATTGTTGCCCGTGGAGATGAATCGCCGGGTGTGCACGTAGTACGCGCCCGCGATCCAGGAAAACCGCCCCGTGGTCGGCGAGGTGAGCCGCAGCTCCTGGCTCCAGGTGTGGAGATCCAGGTACTGGCTCTGGTTCAGGTCGGTGCCGAGCAGCGCATTGAACACCGAGGTGGCGGCGGGCCGGAAATCATAGGCGTCTCCGGTCAGCAGCTCCCGCGTGGTGTCGTAGCCGGTGACGGAGGTGAGCGTGCCTGCCGCAGTCTGGAAATCCAGCTTCAGCGAAGTGGTGAACAGGTTGCGCGTGTTGACGCCGGGGTTGTCGAGCTGGATGGGCGAGGTCACGTCGTTGGCGTTGGGCGGCGTGCTGAAGCTGCTGAAGGGATTGGCCTCCACATCGCGCGGGATCACGAAGTACAAGGCACGCGTGTCCAGGTCATCGAGGGCAAAGCGCAGGTCGCCGGTGAAAGACTCGCTGGGTTTCCAGATCAGCCGCAGCCGTGCGGAGAGATCGCGCGAGGGATCGGCCTTCTGGTTCAGGTACACATTGTCCAGATAGCCGTCCGTCTCGCTGTAGCCGAACGAGGCGCGGAATTTCATTTCATCCGACTCGCCCAGCGGTCCGCCGAAGGCGGCTTGCGCACGCCGCGATGAACCATTGCCCGCTCCCAGGCGTACGCTGCCTTCCAGCGTATCGCCAGGATCCTTGGTGTGGATGATGATGGCGCCGCCGATGGCATTGCGCCCGTAGAGCGCGCCCTGAGGGCCTTTCAGCACCTCGATCTGCTGGATGTCGACGAGCTCCTTGTTGAACTCCGCGGGATTGGTTTCAAGCACGCCATCGACCAGCACCGCCACCGAGGGCTCGCTGTTGCGCGCCTGCGAAACGCCACGCACGACCACGAAGGCATTGCCTGCGTTCTGGGTTTCCACCAGCGTCATGTTGGGCACCCGCGCGATGAAATCGGCAGGTTTCTGGATGCCAGCGGCGGCGATGGCCTGTTCGGTGAACACATTCACCGTCATCGGCACATCGCGGAAGGATTCATCGCGCTTGCGCGCGGTGACCACCACTTCTTCCAGCGCGTCGTCGGTGCTGGAGGCGGCCACCGCGGGCATCGCCACAGTCGCTCCCACGATGACTGAGATCAATCCGGAAACACACTCCTTTGCACTCACGGACTTCATGGGAGCCTCACTGTTTGATGATCAGGATTTCGCTTCGACCTCTCTGCGAACGATGCGCGCGCCGGCGACCATGGCGGCGAGCTTGGCATCGGCCACATCGCGCGGCAGATATTTCATGCCGCAATCCTGCGCGACGATGATGTTTTCAGCCGGTGCGTGCACCAGTGCGCGGCGGATGCGCTCTGCGACCACCTCCGGCGTTTCGATGTTCGGATCGGAAAGATCGATCACACCGAGGATGATCTCCTTGCCCGGCAGCGTCTTGAGCACGCTGGTGTCGAGCTTGGACTGCGCGGTCTCGATGGAGATCTGGTGGCAGCTGCAGCCGGCCATCTCCGAGAGGAATGAGTAGCCATTCGGCCGCGCGTGGATGATGGCGGCATAGCCAAAGCAGATATGCACGGCAGTCTTGCCGGTGATGCCTTCGAGCGCAGCATTCAGCGCATTCAGTCCGTACTGCCGGGCTTCATCGGGACGCGCCTGCAGGTAGGGCTCGTCGATCTGCACGATGTCGGCGCCAGCGGCATGCAGGTCGCGGATCTCCGCGTTCACGGCGCGGGCGTAATCCATCGCGGCCTTCTCGCGGCTGCCGCCGTAGAAGTCGATCTGCGCCTGCTGCGACATGGTGAATGGGCCGGGTACGGTGATCTTCACGCGCCGGTTGGTGTTGGAGGTGAGGAATTTCACATCCTCCACCATCACGGCATGGCGGCGGCTGATCGGGCCAGTGACGCGCGGCACAGGATTCGGATGGCCGCTGCGATCCAGCGCCTCGCCGGGGTTGTCCAGATCCACACCATCCAGCGCGGTGGCGAAGCGGTTCGAGTAGCTTTCGCGGCGCATTTCGCCATCGGAAATGATGTCGATGCCGGCGCGCTCCTGCGCGCGGATGGCCAGCAGCGTGGCGTCGTTCCAGGCTTCCTCGAGATATTCGGGCGCGATGCGCCACAGTTCTTTGGCGCGCACGCGCGGGGGGAAGCGGCCGGCCAGTTTCTTGCGGTCGATCAGCCATTCGGGCTGCGGATAGCTGCCCACGAGTGTGGTTGGAAAAAGCATCGTCAAAACCCCTTGGATTGTTCTTGCTGTCTTCTCTAAGTTCAGGCGCGAAGTTCGGGCCAGCCCGCGGCGCCAGCCAGTGCGGCCCGGATCGCCGCGCCATCTTCATTGAGCAGTGGCGCCGAACGAACCGTGCCAGCCCGCTGGCCGTCGAATTGGACTGCCGGCCGCACCAATTGTTTCGCGGCATGCGGATTTTCCACCGGCACCATCAGGCCCAGATGCTTGACCTGGGGGTCTTCGACCACGGCGCTGACCTTGTTGATGGGTGCGAAGGGCACATCGGCGCCGCCCAGTTTCTGCACCCAGTAATCGGTGGGTTGCTCCGAGAACCGCCGGTCCAGTTCGCGGCCCAGCGCATCGTAGTTCTCGATGCGCAGCAGGCGCGTGTTGAAGCGGGCATCGGTGCCCAGCTCCGGCGCGCCCAGGGCGCTCAACAGGCCGGTCCAGAATTTCTCCAGCGAGGAGAGATGGATGGCGATCAAGCCGCCGTCCTGAGTGCGCAGGATGTGGGCTTGTGCAAGCCGGGGCCGGTCCGAGGACTTGGGCACTGTGCCCAGCGCGAAGTAGGCGGCGAAGGGCTCCACCGCGAAGTGGGCCATGGCCTCGAGCATGGAGACTTCCACCAGGCGGCCCTTGCCAGTGCGGCTGCGATCGAACAGCGCACCCAGAATCCCGTAGGAGGCATAGATGCCGGTGATGGCATCTGCCAGTGCGGGGCCCAGAAAGCGCGGCCGTTCCTCATCCACCACCACGCTCAGGAAGCCGCTCAGTGCCTGGGCCACTGAATCATAGCTGGGACGATCAACGTATGGACCGTCGCCACCAAAGCCACTGATGGAACAATAGACCAGTTTGGGGTTCAGTTCCTGCAGTCGCTTGGCGCCTGCGCCCAGCCGGTCGGCCGTGCCAGGACGGAAGTTCTGGATGAAGACATCGGCCTCGCGGATCAGGGTGTCGAACACCGTGCGGTCAGCGGCCTGTTTCATGTCCAGTGCCAGGCTGCGCTTGTTGCGGTTGTAGGCCTGGAAGTGGGGCGAGTAGCTGCCACCCTGGTAGGCGCGGTAGGGATCGCCATCGGGACTTTCGATCTTGATGACGTCGGCGCCCAGGTCGGCGAGCATCATGCCGCAGCAGGGTCCGGTGATGAAGGTGCCCTGTTCGACGATGCGCACACCCTTCAGAACATCCAGACCCTTCATGCATCACCTGCCACAAAACCTGGGGGAACCTGACCGTCGTAACTGATGGCCTGCGAGGCGGCATGTGAGAGCACGAAGCCGATGGGCCTGGCCTGCTCTTCGAGCAGATGTCCGATGAGGCTGGCCGTGCGCGCCAGGATGGGAACGCCCTTGAGCGCGCCCACCGGAAAACCGGCATCGAGCAGCACCGCCGGAATAGCCGCAGACACATTCATCACCAGAGTCTTGCCGGTGATGTCCGGCAGCACCGACTCGACCATTTTGGCAGCGGCGCGATGCGCGTCCGGGACGCCAGCGGCCGAGGCCACGGCGAACAGCTTCGAAGCGCGGGGATCCTCACCTTTGTGCAGGGGATGTCCGTAGCCGGGAATGGGCTTCTTGGCTGCGCGCAGTTCGCCGACCACCGCGGCGGCCGCATCCTTCAATGATTGCTGCGCGTTGCGCGCCACGATGTCGGCGAGCATGCGGCCCGCATTCTCAGCTGCACCCAGGATCACCGAGCCGCAGCCCAGAACTCCGGCCGCGACCGCGCCCTGCAGGGCTTCCGGCGCCGCCGCGTAGGTCATGCGACTGGCCTGCACGCTGGGCACAAGTCCGTGCTCCGCAATGGCGACCAGGGTGGAATCCAGCACCTGGCGCTGCCGGGCGTCAGGCATGGTTCCTGTGAGCAGGAACCAGAAATAATCCGTGAAACTGACCTTGCCCATCAGCTCCGTGCACAGATCCTTGCCACGGACGACGATGGTTTCGGCGTTCGAGGTGGAAATAGAGGAGCTGCGGTGTTCCTGACGACCGATCTTCATCCGCGACGGACCCCGCAATATTCGCTATGCGTAATTCTTTTCGAAAGTCGAACTAAATTCTACCCCGACAGTCTATCGGTCAGCCTGTCAACGCAACAGGCCAAACAGGGGTGGACTATGGCACGGGATGCTTCGGCTATGGGCAGACGCGAAGTGATGGGTGGGCTCGCAAAAGGACTGGATGTGCTGCGCACATTCTCCCGCAGCAAACCGCATATGACCTTGAGTGAAATCGCCGCGCGCGCCGGGCTGCCCGCCGCCACGGCAAGGCGCTGCCTGAACACCTTCGAAGAGCTCGGCTACGTCACGCGCAACGGCCGACAGTTCCTGCTGCGTCCGAAGGTGCTGGAAATCGGCGCGGTGTACCTGGAATCCATGGACATCGAATCCCTCACGCGCACGCACCTGGAAGAGATGGCGCGCGAGACCGGCGATTCCGCAGCGATGGCAGTGCTGTCCGGAACCGAGATTGTCTACGTGGCGCGCGCATCGGTGCGCACCACTGTGCGCATGGAAGCCCATGTGGGCAGCCACTTTCCCGCGCATGCCACCTCCATGGGTCGCGTGCTGCTGGCTGGTCTTTCGCCCGAGCGCCTGGCGGCTTACTTTGCCAACGCCAAGTTCGAGGCGCTCACCGACAAGACCATCACCGATCGCGCCGAACTCGAGCGAATCGTTGCCACCACCCGCCGCAATGGCTACTCCGTGATCGAGGAAGAGCTCGCACTGGGTGTCGCGGCGCTGGCCGTGCCGGTACATGATGCCGCCGGGCGCGTGGTTGCAGCGCTGAACACCTCGAGCCATGCCCGCCAGACCAATGGTGCGGCGTTGGTCAGCACGCGGCTGCCCACTCTGCAGCGCATCAGCAAGGCCATCAGTGCGGAACTCGCCAGCGTGCCAGTGCTGTCGTTGAGCGCGCAGGTATAAGCCGGGGCGCATTGCTCCTATAGTCCCCGCCACGATGAAGGAATCGGCTGGCGGGGATCGCTTCCTCGAACTGGATGATGCGCGCCTGCGCTGGCGGATCGAAGGGTCCGGCCCGGCGCTGCTGCTGTTGCATGGCTGGGCGCTGGATCTCGGTAGCTGGGACCTCGTGGCGGCACTTC
>DATNCK010000443.1:0-3866 GCA_035571575.1 Steroidobacteraceae bacterium
GATCGGCATTGTCGATATTGACGATCAGCGCCGCGGTGGCGTCGTAACTCTTCGGCATCTTCTGGATCAGGAGGAAGGCAATGCCCAGCAGAACCACGAAGCTGGCAATGCTGAGCCACAGGTGCGCACGCACCATGTGCCACAGCTGCGCCAGGGTGAACCCGGCGCCGCCCGAGGACTCTTCTTCGATCGCGGGAAACTGCATGCCGTACGCGGGTTCCGGGGGCGGCAGGCTCGGCGGTTGCTTGGCAATCAAAACAGTCGCTCCTTCACTCTGATCACGTCACCCGCTTCGATGACTGTGCTCTTCTTGGCCTTGATGTTCACGAACTTGCCGTCCGGACCGCGGCGCCGGATCTCGACGCGGCTGGCACTTCCCATCTGGGTGACGCCACCGGCTCGAGCCAGGGCTTCCTCGAGCACCATCTCGCCCTCGATGCGGTATTCGCTGGGATTCCTGACTTCACCCGTGATGAAGAACGTGCGCTTGGGCACGTTGATCGAATCGCCACCGTGCAGCTTCTGCGTCGAACCCGAGGTTGCGCCGCGCGCGGCATTGAGCGCGCGCAGATCGATGGTTGTCCGCTGCATGGCACCATTGGCGTCCTGCCGGAGCAGTTCAACGATGTCGGAGCCCTTGTCGGTGACGCCGCCGGCCAGCGCTATGACATCCAGTACCGTGGTGCTGGGATCAATCGGATAACGGCCCGGCTTGCCCACCTCGCCGAGCACCGACACGCGCTGCGAAACGGATTGCGACACCGTGATTGCAACGTGGGGATCGATCAGGAACTCGCCAGTCTTCAGCGCCTGCTCCACCTTGCTGGCGCCATCGGCGGGCGACAGGCCACCCAGTTTCACCACACCGACCAATGGCAGCCGCACGGAGCCGTCTTCCGCGACGCCGGTGGTGACACTGAGGTCTCCGTGACCGAAAACGTCCACCCTGACCTGATCGCCCGGTCCTATGGGCGCCAGAGCGGAAGGCGCCGGTTGAGCCATCGTCACGATTTCACCCGCCGGCTGCATGGCCAGGGTGGCGACGGTCGGAATCAGGGCGCAGAACGCCACCAGGAATCGCCGGATCATCATGCGGGCACTATAGCTCTGCACGACTTGGGCTTCCAATTCCCGGCTGCCCGGTCTTTGACTTATGTGACGCAACACGCGGCTTGCCAAGCCCGTGCCACATGCCGTGATATAGCCCCATGCGACAGCGAGCCAGACGACTTCTTTCCCCCATCGTGCTCAGCCTGATTCTGGCGGGTTGCGACGGTGCAGCAACTCCCGGCGCAGCGCAGGCCGCAGAGGCGCCCGCGCCAGCACGCGCTCAGGCCGCCAGCCTTCCTGGCATTGCCGGAATTCCATTCGATGCACACATCCTCGTCGATCAATTCGGATACAGGCCAGCGGACAGCAAGGTCGCGGTGATCCGCGATCCACGCGTGGGCTTCGACAGCGCCGAACATTTCACGCCTGGGCCGCGCTACCAGGTTCGCAGCGCGGATGATGGTGGTGTCGTACTGGAGGGTGCGCCAACGAAATGGCACGGCGGCGGCGTGGACGCCAGCGCCGGAGATGCAGGCTGGTGGTTCGACTTCGGCAAGCTGCAGAAGGATGGCACGTACTTTATCTACGACGACGCACGCAAGGTGCGCTCGGCGACGTTCCGCATCGCACCGCTGGTGTATGTGCCGGTGCTCAAGGCAGCGGTAAAAACCTTGTTCTACCAGCGCAGCGGCTTCAGCAAGCAGGCGCCCGCGGCGGATGCCTGCTGGGTGGATGATGCGGCGTTCGTGGGTCCCGGACAGGATCTGGAAGCGCGCGACGTCACGGACCGTGGCAATGCCGCCAAGGCTCGTAATGTCTTCGGCGGCTGGTTCGATGCTGGCGACACCAACAAGTACGTGACCTTCGCCTCGGTGGCGGTGCACCAGCTGCTGAGTGCCTATCAGGACAGTCCCACCGCATTCACGGACGACTTCGGCATTCCCGAGTCGGGAAATGGCGTGCCCGACTTGCTCGACGAAGTGAAGTGGGAAACGGACTGGCTGCGGCGCATGCAGAACGCCGATGGCAGCGTGGCGCTGAAAGTGGGCACGCTGGAATACACGCGCGGCGTGAAGCCCAGCCTGGATCGCAATGCGCGGTTCTATATTCCCAGCTGTTCGTCTTCCACTATTGCTGCCGCAGGCATGTACGCGCATGCCGCGCTCGTGTTCGGTTCGCAGAAATCCCTGGCGCAGGACAGCACCGACCTGCGGGCGCGCGCCGAGCGTGCGTGGAGACAATTCCATGCGTCGCCGCGGCAGACCAACTGCGATTCCACCGACATCAAGGCCGGCGATGCCGACTGGAACGAACAGGACCAGGCCGCGGAAGCAGTCGTCGCAGCCGTTTATCTCGCCGCGTTGACCGGCAACAAGGAATACGACGACTACGTGAAGGCTCATTACCGCGAGACCAAGTCCTATCAGGACATTGGCTGGTCCCGCTACGGCGCTCACCAAGGTGAAGCATTGCTGTTCTATGCACGCCAGTCCGGCGTCGACCCGAAGACCGCCGCGGCCATCGCAGCGGACAAGTCATCGGACATGGCCGCTGGCAACCAGATCTACGGCATGAACGCCGACGACGACCTGTACCGCTCCTTCATGCACGAGTGGCAGTATCACTGGGGCAGCAATCAGGTCCGGGCCAACTATGGAAACACCAACGTTGACGCGGCGCGCCTGGGGAGCAATCGCGCGGCTGAACAGTATCTGGAGCGAGCGCGCTCGACGCTGCATTACTTCCACGGCGTCAATCCGTTTGGAATGGTTTATCTGAGCAACATGTATCGCTACGGCGCCACGCGGTCGATCAACGAGATCTTCCACTCCTGGTTCTGGCGTGACACGCGCTGGAGCAACGCCGTTTCCTCGCCCTGCGGTCCCGCGCCGGGCTTCGTGCCGGGCGGCCCGAATGTGAACGCCAAGAACGAAGGGATTCCGGCGACCATGTCGCCTCCTGTAGGACAGCCGCGCCAGAAGTCCTACCGCGATTTCAACGCGCCCTGGCCCGAAGGCTCCTGGGCGGTCAGCGAGCCGGGCATCTACTATCAGGCGGCCTACATCAGATTGTTGTCGCGGTTCGCGTATTAGGCATTGGCCTGCACGGGCAAGGGATTGTCTGGCAACATTACGCAGATGAGCGCCATACCTGACAATCCGGACGATCCGGAATTCGTCGAGCCCCCTCGCACTGCACCAGGCGTCGCTGCTGGCGGCATCGTCGAGCGCGCCGTGCGCCGGATGTCGGATCGGCGCGATATGATCGTCTGGGAAGGCGAGCCGGTGCAGGCTGGCCCGGCGCTGACTTACGCGCATGATTCCGGCTCCGCGCGCGCCGAGCGCCTGCGCAGCCTGCGTACGGAACTGGTGGTCCGACTCGGCATACACCAGGGCGCTGCAACTTTTGCCATCCTGGGAGCGCGACCGGGCGAAGGCCGCTCACAGTTGTGCGCGGAGCTGGCGTTGGCTTTTGCGCAGCTCGGCGGCAAGACACTGCTCGTCGATGCCAACCTCCGAAAGCCCACCCTGGACAAGCTGTTCATCGGTGCGCGTTCCGATGTCGGCCTCACCGACGTGCTGCGTGGCGGCACGCACACGCTGCCTCTACATCGCGTAATGGGCCCGGATCACCTGGCACTGCTCACGGCCGGCAACCCGCCGCCGAATCCGGTGGACCTGCTCTCCGGTGCGCAGTTCGAGCGTCTGGTCAGGGACTGGTCGCGCACCTACGAATACGTGCTGATCGACACGCCCCCGACGTCGCTGCGTTCAGACGGCATTGTCATCGCGAATGCAGTGCGCAATGTCGTGCTG
>DATNCK010000444.1:0-3935 GCA_035571575.1 Steroidobacteraceae bacterium
GGCTTCGCGGATGGCTTCACGCGGCGCCAGGCCGTGCTCACGTTCTGCGGTCAGTGCGAAGTCCACCATCATGATGCCGTTCTTCTGCACGATGCCGATCAGCAGGATGATGCCGATCAGTGCGATCACCGACAGATCGTAGCCGCCGGCCATCAGGATCAGCAGAGCGCCCACGCCCGCGGAAGGCAGTGTCGACAGAATGGTCAGCGGATGGATGTAGCTCTCGTACAGCAGGCCCAGCACGATGTAGACCGCCACCAGCGCGGCGGCGATCAAGTAGGGTTGCGTGCGCAGCGAGTCACCAAAGGCCTGTGCGGAGCCCTGAAAGCTGGCAGACAGCGTGGCTGGCACACCCATCTGGGCCTGTGCCCGCTGGATGGCTTCCACGGCCTGTCCCAGTGAGTGCCCGGAGGCGAGATTGAAGGAGACGGTCACGGCCGGGAACTGGCCCTGGTGGTTGACCGAGAGATAGCCGGTGCGTGTGGTGTCCACCTTAACGAAGGTAGAGAGGGGCACCTGACCACCCGTGAGCGGTGAAGTGATGAACAGCCGGTCGAACAGCTGTGGATCGCGCTGCAGCTCTGGCTTCACCTCCAGCACCACGTTGTAGCTGTTCAGCTGCGTGAAGTATTGCGCGACCAGGCGCTGGCCGATGGCATCGTAGATGGTGGCATCCACCACCGCCGGCGAAATGCCGTAGCTCGAGGCACGCTCGCGATCGATGGTGAGCTGCGCCGTGGGCGCATCGTTCTGCTGGTCCGAGGTCACATCGGTGAGCTCTGGCAGTTGTGCGAAACGCTGTGTCAGCCGCGGCGCCCACTCGTTGAGTTCATCCAGATTCACGTCCTGCAGCGTGTACTGATACTGCGTTCGCGACTGGCGGGCACCCACGTTCACATCCTGGCCGGCCTGCATGAACAGCGAGATGCCCGGCACCTTCGCAATCTGCGGCCGCAGCCGCGCGATCACCTGATCAGCCGTGAGTTTGCGTCCCTGATCCCTGGGTTTCAGGCCCATGAAGAAGGTGGCGGCGTTGAAACTGCCTCCATTCATGGTGGCGCCGAACGCGGCCACATCCGGATCGTGCCGCAGGATTTCTGCCACCTCGAGAATGCGTCCGCGCATCACCTCCGAGGAACTGTCCTGGGCGGCCACGGCCGATCCGCGGATGAATCCGGTGTCCTGCTGCGGAAAGAAGCCCTTGGGGATGAACACGAACAGCAGCACCGATGCCGTTACCGTGGCCAGGAAGCTCAACAGCGTGGCGAACTGGTGGTCGAGCACGAAGTTCAGCCCCCGCCGGTAACCACCCAGCAGGAGATTGAAGCCGCGCTCACAGGCCAGGTACACGCGACCATGACGGCTGTCGTGCGCGGCTTTGAGGAAGCGCGAACACAGCATCGGGATCAGTGTCAGCGAAACGAGCACCGACAGGGCGATGGTCATCGTCACCGTCACCGCGAATTCGCGGAACAGGCGACCAACGATGCCGCTCATCAGCAGCAGCGGAATGAACACGGCCACCAGTGATACGGCGATGGTGATGATGGTGAATCCCACCTCGCTCGCGCCACGGATGGCCGCCTCAACGCGCGGCATACCGGCCTCCACGTGACGGTGGATGTTCTCCAGCATCACGATGGCGTCATCGACGACGAAGCCCACGGCAATGGTCAGCGCCATCAGCGACAGATTGTCGAGGCTGTATCCCAGCAGATACATGCCGCCGGCCGTGCCCAGGATGGCCAGTGGCACTGTGATGCTGGGAATCACAGTGGCCGCGATGCTGCGCAGGAACAGGAAGATTACCGCCACCACCAGCAGCACCGACAGCAGCAGCGTGAATTCCACCTCGTGCACCGAGGCGCGGATGGTCTGCGTGCGGTCTACCAGCGTCTCGACCGTGATGCTGGGCGGAATGGATGTGCGCAGCTTCGGTAGCAGCGCCAGAATCGCATCCACGGTCTCGATTACGTTGGCGCCCGGCTCTTTGTTGATCGACAGCAGGATGGTGCGCCCGTTGCTGATTTTCGTGCCGGGCGCCGCAGCGGCGCCGGCGAAGCCCCACGCGCCGCCCTTGCTGTCCTCGGCTGCGTTCAGCGCTATGCCGATGTCCTTCACGCGTACTGGCGCGCCGTTGCGCCAAGCCAGCACCAGGTTGTTCCATGGCGCGGCTTCCAGCAGCTGATCGTTGGTGTAGACGTTGAAGGCCTGCTGCGCGCCGTCGAGGGTGCCCGTAGGGGCGCTGACGGTGGCTTCGGCGATCACGCCGCGAATGTCCTCCAGCGACAGTCCCAGCGTCCTGAGCCGCGCCGGATCCACTTGGATGCGCACGGATGGCTTCTGCGCGCCATTCACGTTGACGAGCCCCACGCCGCGGACGCGCGAGATCTGCTGTGCCAGCACGTTGTCAGCGTAGTCGTTCACTTCGGTTAGCGGCAGCACCGGCGACTGCACGGCCAGCACCAGCATCGATTGATCGGAAGGATTGACCTTGCGGAAGCTGGGCGGGCTGGGCAGGTTCTTCGGCAGCTGGCCGGTGGCGGCATTGATGGCCGTCTGCACATCGAGCGCAGCGCCGTCCAGATCGCGGTCCAGCGCGAACTGCAGATTGATCTGCGTCTGGCCCTGCGCGCTGCTGGAAGTCATCTCGGTGAGACCCGAGATCAGCGAGAACTGCCGCTCCAGCGGCTGTGCCACATTGGCCGCCATGGTTTCAGGGCTGGCGCCCGGCAGCCGGCCGTTCACCTGGATGGTGGGAAAGTCCACCTGCGGCAGCGGAGCCACCGGCAACAGCGGCCATGCGGCGACGCCCACCAGCAGCAGCGCCACGGCCAGCAGAGAAGTGCCGATGGGTCGCCGGATGAAGACGGCGGAGATGTTCATGGTGCGGCGTTCGCGGACTTGCTGTCCGCGGGTTTGCCATCCGCCGGCTTGCCGGAGGCCTCCACGATCTGCGCGCCAGGCACCAGCCGGAATTGCCCGTCGGTGACTACGCGCTCACTCTCGTTCAGGCCCTTGGTCACCTGTACGCGCGATGCATCGGCATCGCCGATCAGCACGTTGCGGACCGTGGCCTTCTGGTTGGCATCGACCACATAGATGAACAGGCCGGACTGGCTGCGCTGGACCGCGCCGGGTGGAACCGTCAGTGCATCCTGTCGCATGCCCAGCACCAGCCGCGCATCCACCGACTGACCTGGCCAGAGCCGGTGCTGCGGATTCCTGAAATTCGCCTTGAGTGTCACCGTGCCGGTGCTGGCGTCGATCTGATTGTTCAGCAACACCAGCTGGCCTTCGGCCAGCACGTCACGGGTGTCGCGATCCACGGCCTGCACCGCGAGTTTTGCGCCCTTGCGATTCAGCGCGGCATTGATCGCCTGGAAATTGCTTTCGGGTACGGAAAACTGCACGGCAATCGGATCGACCTGGTTGATGACGACGAGTCCACCGGCATCGCTGGAATGCACGATATTGCCGGGGTCGACCAGCCGCGCGCCGACCCGGCCGCCGATCGGCGCCGCGATGCGCGTGAAATCGAGCTGCACACGCGCTTCGTGCAGCGCGGCTTCGTCGCTGCGCACCGCAGCCTGCAGCTGCCGTACCTGCGCCTGCGCTGCATCGAACTGCTGGCGGGGAACCAGCTGTTTGCTCACCAGGTCGCTGTAGCGCTTCAGATCCGCCTCCGCATTGGCCAGCTGTGCTTCATCGCGGGCCTTCTGTGCCTCCGCCTGCTGTACCTGGGCGGCGAAGGTCCGCTGGTCGAGTTGCGCCAGCATTTGCCCGGCACGTACATCCTGGCCTTCTTCGAACTTGACGCTCTCCAGCTGACCATCGACGCGACTGCGCACCGTCACGCTCATGGCGGCACGCACCGTGCCGATGCCTGTCACCACGATGGGCAGGTTTTCGCGCTTGACCAGGGCGGTATGCAC